>JAHCKU010000470.1 GCA_026125625.1 Burkholderiales bacterium
CCCGCGCGCGATCTCGGCGCAGCTGCAGCGGGTCGGACGTTCGGGTCACGCAGTGGGCGGCCTACCCAAAGGGCGCCTGTTCCCGCTCACGCGCGACGACCTGGCCGAATGCGTCGCGTTGCTCGACGCGGTGCGCCGGGGCGAGCTGGATCATCTGCGCATGCCGCATCTGCCGCTGGACGTGCTGGCGCAGCAGATCGCAGCCGAGATCGCCTGCCGCGAGTGGAAGGAGGACGAGCTCTACGCGCTGGCGCAGCGCGCCTGGCCTTATCGCGATCTCGCGCGCACGCAGTTCGATGAAGTGGTGCGCATGCTCGCCGAGGGGTTTTCCACGCGCCGCGGCCGCAGCCAGGTGCTGGTGCATCGCGATTCGGTGCAGGGCGCGCTGCGCGCGCAGAAGGGATTGCGTCTGACCGCAGTCACCTGCGGCGGCACCATTCCCGATACCGCGGACTACAACGTGGTGCTGGAGCCGGCCGGGCAGATCATCGGCACCGTCAACGAAGACTTCGCCGTCGAGAGCATGGCCGGCGACGTGTTTCAGCTCGGCAACACCAGCTATCGCATCCTGCGGGTGGAAGGCGGACGCGTGCGCGTGGAGGACGCGCAGGGCCTGCCGCCGTCCATTCCGTTCTGGCTGGGCGAGGCACCGGCGCGCAGCGACGAAGTGTCGGCGGCGGTGTCGCGCCTGCGCGAAGAGATCGAAGCCCGCCTGCAGCCTGCATCGGAGGCGATCGACTGGCTCATGCGCGAGCTGGGCCTGTCCTACGCCGCCGCTTCGCAGCTGGTCGAGTACTACGCCGGTGCGCGCGCTGCGCTCACCCGTCTGCCGACGCAGAAACAGCTGGTGCTCGAACGTTTCTTCGACGAAACCGGCGGCACGCAGCTGGTCATCCATTCACCCTTCGGCAGCCGCCTGAACCGCGCCTGGGGCCTGAGCCTGCGCAAGCGCTTCTGCCGCAAGTTCAATTTCGAGCTGCAGGCAGCCGCGACCGAAGACGCCATCATCCTCTCGCTCACCGCCACGCACAGCTTTCCGCTGGACGAGCCCGCACGCTACCTGCATTCGAGCAGCGTGCGCGAGATCCTGGTGCAGGCCTTGCTCGATGCGCCGATGTTCACCACCCGCTGGCGCTGGAACGCCTCCATCGCGCTCGCCCTGCTGCGCTTTCGCGGCGGCAGCAAGGTGCCGGCGCAGCTGCAGCGCATGCAGGCAGAGGATCTGATCGGCGCCGTCTTTCCCGACCAGCTGGCGTGTGTGGAGAACATCGCCGGCGATCGCGAGATTCCCGACCATCCGCTGGTGCAGCAGACCATTCACGATTGCCTGCACGAGGCGATGGACATCGAGGGACTGGAGCGGCTGCTGTGCGCGCTGGAGGCCGGCGAGGTGCAAGTCACGGCACGCGATCTGCCCGAACCCTCGCTGCTGGCGCTGGAGGTGCTGGCGGCGCGGCCGTACGCGTTCCTGGACGATGCACCGCTGGAGGAACGGCGCACACAGGCAGTGATCGCGCGGCGCTGGCTCGATCCGGAAAGCGCCGCGGATATCGGCCGTCTCGATCCGCAGGCGATCGAGCGCGTGCGCAGCGAGGCCTGGCCGCAACCCGAGAGCACGGACGAAATGCACGACGCGCTCGCGCTGCTCGGTTGCATCACCCATGCCGAGGCGCGCGGCAATCCGGGTTGGGAAGACATGCTGAACGAGCTGGCACGCCAGCAGCGCGCCGCCCGGCTGCTGCCGGATGCGCGGGGTACGACGCGACGCGATCCGCTGTCGCCCGCTTCCGGCGGACTCGATCCGGAAGAAGACACGCAAGACGGACGGATCGACCAGCAGGCGTTGTGGGTGGCCGGAGATCGCCTGCCCGAGTTCCACACGCTGTTTCCGGTCGCACGTCTCGATCCACCGTCGGCCGTACATGACGGCGGCAAGCCGTGGACGCGCGAGGCGGCGCTGGTGGAGATCGTGCGCGGACGGCTCGAGGCGCTGGGGCCGACCACTGCCGACGATCTGGCGGCAACCTTGCAGGTAACGCGCGGCGAGATCGATCTCGCCCTGCTGGCGCTGGAGTCCGAAGGCTTCGTCCTGCGCGGCAGCTTCACCGGCGATACCGTCGAAGGCAAACCGGTGCAGGAATGGTGCGAGCGCCGGCTGCTGGCGCGCATCAACCGCTACACGGTCAAGCGCCTGCGCCAGGAGATCGAGCCGGTGTCGAGCGCGCAGTTCATGCGCTTCCTGCTCGCGTGGCAGCACGCTGCGCCGGGCGAGCGCATGGACGGACCGGATGCGGTGGCGGCGCTGGTGTCGCAGCTCGAAGGCTACGAGGCTGCCGCCGCAGCCTGGGAATCGGAGATCCTGCCGGCGCGCCTGGCCGACTACGATCCGGCATGGCTCGACGACCTGTGCCTCGCCGGCCGTGTGCTGTGGACCCGGCTCGATGCGCCGCGCGCCGAGCCGGAACGCGAGCGCGCCGCGAGCCCGGTGCGCTCGACGCCCATCGCGCTGCTCACGCGCCGCAA
>JAHCKU010000471.1 GCA_026125625.1 Burkholderiales bacterium
GTCGGGCGCCGCAGATCGGAGCCGCCCTACCATTGACCTTTCCCCTGGCGCTGCCCCGCTGCTCTTCCGATCATGCGGCCTAACGTCGAGCCTGAGCGGCGAGCTGTTGAAATTTCCGGCGCCGCGGCCGCGCCGGCGAAGCCCACGCGCCGCCCTCTGCGCATGGCACCGCGCTGGATCGAGCCCGCTCGAGGCGATTGTTATACGGCATGACTACCACCGCTCCGACCCTGACCTCGTTGTTCTGCGGTGAGAGTAGTCCTGACAACCGCGACGAGCAACGGAGCTGCTTCATAAACCGAAACGTTTCAGGTCTCCGAGACATCGCGGCGCGACGCCGATGACCTTCACCGCCAGAGCCATGGTGAGGTGTGGCCATGGTCACCAGGAGATTCGGGGCCGGCGCTTTGAACCGCCCGCGCGCCGGGACTTTATCGGTCAATGTGCGGCGAGGTTTCGCGCATCGTCCCTCGCGATGATCCGTCGGCCTTACGCGATGCCCTTCACCGCTGACGCACTGCGACCTCTCCCGATCGATACCGCAACGCCTGCGCGCCGCGAAGCAGGTTCGCGACGATCCGATTTTCCGATGCATGCCGTATAACGTTGGAGTTCACCTGCTGGCGGAAGCGGGCGAAGCCCGCTGCAGCCAGTCAGGTGCAATGATGGGATGGACTCCTCCCGGTCTGTTTTGGGCATCATCGTGCCAGCTGGCCTCATGTGGTGTGGGTGTCAGCGCAACCAACCGGAAGGAGTCCGAGATGCATGCTACGACCGTCGCCGTCGACTTGGCAAAGAACGTCTTCGAACTCGCGGTGGCCGACCAGCACTGGCGGGTCGTCGAACGCCATCGACTGTCGCGCGCGCAGTTCGAACGCTTCTTCGCCAACCGCTCCGTGCAGCTCGTCGTGATGGAAGCCTGTGGCTCGGCACACTTCTGGGCCCGACAGATCCGAGCGCTCGGCATCGACGTGAAGCTGCTGCCACCGCGCTACGTGCGCCCCTACGTCAAGCGCAACAAGACCGATGCGGCCGATGCCGCGGCCCTGCTCGAGGCGCTGCGCTGTGCCGACATCGTGCCGGTACGCATCAAGTCGATCGAGCAGCAGGCGCTGCAGGCCCTGCATCGCACCCGCTCGCTGTGGATGGCGACACGGACCGCGCGGATCAACGCCCTGCGCGGCTTCTGCCGGGAGTTCGGGATCACGATCGCATCCGGCGCGCGCCTCGGACTCGAGCAGATCGGCCGCGTGGCCGCCGACCCGCACAGCGCGATCCCGCCGTTGTTGCGCGAGGCATTGTCGCTGCTGATCGAGGAGATTCGCCTCCTCGAAGCGCGCATCGCTCGCCTCGAGACGCAGCTCAGCGCCGCCGCCCGTGACTCTGCGGCCTGCACCACGCTGCTGTCGGTGCCGGGCGTGGGCCTGTTGACCGCCACCGCGATGCTGGCCGCCACGGGCGGCACGGTCAGTCACTTCCGGGACGCCCGTCACTTCGCCTCCTGGTTCGGCCTCACACCCAAGGAACGTTCCTCGGGACAGTCCCGCCACCTCGGACGCCTCAGCAAGCGCGGTGATCGCTACCTGCGCATGCTCCTCACCCACGGCGCGCGCGCCGTGCTGCGCGCCGCCACCGTCAGTGAGCGCGCTCATCGACCGCTCGACCCCTTGCGACAATGGGCCCTCGCCCTGCAGGCCCGCTCCAATCACAACAAGGCCACCTGTGCGCTCGCCAACAAGCTCGCGCGCATCTGCTTCGCCGCGCTGCGCGATCAGCAGCCGTTCGTGAGCGTACAGCCGCATCACAAGCTCGCCCGCCAGGCCTACCCGATGCCGACCTGACCCTCGTCTCCTACCCACCGCTTGCACGGAGATCGATCGCCCATCATGGCCAAACGGGATCACCCCACACCGCGCGATGCCGATAACAACTCTGACGCAGTTCGCTGCGTCGCTCGCAACGATTGGCACCGCGGTGACGCAGATTCCATCTCGGCACGGGACACCACGTTCCCACTCAAGATGCCGGATATACGACTGCAGGCGCTTCCCCAACAGCCATCAGCTCCGATCCAATCTCCTACTTGCGGGAGGAGTCCATATACGATGTGTTAGAGGGCGCTTTCGAAAGTGGGTCTAGCTTCAGAATCCTTGAACGAGCTCGCCAACACCAAACTGCGAATCCCGCCGAGACGGCGATCCCAGTGAAAAATTGTAGCTCACCACCGCGGACAAGCAGGACCGTGAATCCAAGTGCGAGTGCTGCAAAGAGCACCACCAAGATTAGCCATCCAAGGGGCGAAAGAATGGAACCGGAACGATTGGGCTTAGAGAATGTAAGGCGACTTCCGACGCTCAGACAGAACCAAGCGATAGGCAAAAGGATAGCCAGGAACACAATAGCGTCCGCTTCCAGCTGCCCATGGTGCTGCAGCTGTCGAATGATCAGAAAAATAGAAAGGGCTAAGAGCCCAAGGCCGAAGACACCCAAGACCACTCCTGCTCCGCGAGCCATCC
>JAHCKU010000472.1 GCA_026125625.1 Burkholderiales bacterium
CTGCCGCCACGCACCTCGAGTGCGTGGCGCGACGGCGCTTCGCTTCAGGCCGGCACCAATTCGCTCTCGTGCCAATGGCGCAGCGCCAGCCATGCCAGCAGCGCGGTCAGCGCAAACAGGACCACGCCCGTCACGGTGATGAGGAACAGCGCGGCGAACAGGCGCGGGATGTTCAGGTGGATGCCAGCCATGAGGATCTGGTACGCCAGGCCCGACTGGCTACCGCCGGTACCTGCGACGAACTCCGCCACCACCGTGCCGATCAGCGCCAGCCCGCTCGAGACCTTCAGGCCCGCGAAGAAGTACGGCAGGGCGCTGGGAATGCGCAGCCGGACCAGCGTCTGCCAGCGGGAGGCGCGGTTGAGCCGGAACAGGTCGAGCAGCCCCGGGTCTACGCTGCGCAGGCCCTGCGAAGTGTTGGAGATGATCGGGAACAGTGCAGCCATGGTCGCGCACAGGACGAGCGCGAGGGTGAGGTTCTTCGTCCAGATGATGATCAGCGGCGCAATCGACAGGATGGGTGTGACCTGCAGCAGGATGGCATAAGGCAGCAGGCTCATCTCGATCAGCCGGCTCTGTACGAACACGAAGGCGATGCCTACACCCAGCAGCAGCGCCAGCAGCAGGGCGAGCAGAGCGATCTTCAGAGTGACCAGCAGCGAGCCGCTCAGCAGCCCCCAGTCGCGCACCAGGGCCTGTGCCACCACCAGCGGGGAGGGCACCAGATAGACCGGCACGTCGTTCACCGTCACCAGCGCCTGCCAGGTGCCGAGCATGGCGATGCCGACCAGCAGAGGGGCCAGGTAGCGCCAGGGCATGTCAGGTCGTCGCGCGCAGGTCGCGGCCGGAGGTTTCCAGCATCCCGCTCAACCGTGTGGCCAGGGTTGCGAAATGTGTGCTCAGCCGGAAGTCGTCCGTGCGCGGATGCGTGGCATCGATCGTCAGCTCGCCGACGAGGCGCCCGGGCCGCGGCGACATCACCAGCACGCGCGTGGACAGGAACACCGCCTCGTGGATGCTGTGGGTGACGAAGATCACCGTGAGCTTGCGCCGTGACCACAGCTCGCGCACGTCCCGATCGAGGCGGTTGCGCGTCAGTTCGTCGAGCGCGCCGAACGGCTCGTCCATCAGCAGCAGACGCGGCTCGGTCACCAGGGCGCGGGCGATGGACACGCGCATCTGCATGCCGCCGGAGAGCTGGCGCGGATAGGCGGAAGCGAAATCCGACAGTCCGACCAGCGCCAGCGCCTCGCGCACGCGCAGCGCTGCGGCAGGACGCGGTGTGCCGGACAGATCGAGCGGCAGGCGCACGTTGCGCTCGACACTCGCCCACGGCATCAAGGTCGGCTGCTGGAACACGAAAGCAAGCGCCGGCGCAGCCTCCGCTCGAGGCGATTCGGGAAACAGATCGAGCCTGCCGCTGCTGGGAGCGCTCAGCCCGGCGATCATGCGCAGCAGCGTGCTCTTGCCGCAGCCGGAGGGGCCGAGCAGGGTGACGAACTCGCCTTTGCCGACGACGAGGTCGATCGGCTGCAACGCACGCACTCCGTTGGGATAGCGCTTGTCGGCAGCCTCCAGCCGCACGGCCGTGCCAGCAAGAGCGTTCATGCGTCCGATTCTACCGTGCAGCGTGGGTACTGCCGTACCGTTGCCCGCCGCGCTTTGTGCCTGCGTGCGGCGCTGCGAATGTTCACGTGATCCGTACTGCGCTGCGATCGATGTCCTGTACGCTGGTGCGCCCGAGCAGCGCGAGGTTGTTGTCGATCTCGTTGCGCAGCAGATCGATGGCATGCGTGACACCGCGCACGCCCCCGGCTGCCAGGCCGTACAGAAACGGGCGGCCGGCCATGCAGGCGCGTGCGCCCAGCGCCAGCGCCTTGAGGACGTCGCCGCCGCGGCGCACGCCGCCGTCGAGAATGACTTCGACGCGATCGCCGACCGCTTCGGCGATGGCCGGCAATGCGGCGATGGAGGACGGGGAATGATCCAGTTGCCGCCCGCCGTGGTTGGACACGATCACGGCATCGGCGCCGTGCTCGGCTGCCAGGCGCGCATCCTGTGGTGTGAGGATGCCCTTGAGCACCATCTTTCCGCTCCAGTGTGCGCGGCACCAGTCGATGTGCGACCAGTCCACGGTGAAGTCGTACTGCTCGGCGGCGAAGCGCGCGATGCTGATGATGTCGTCACTGCCGACCACGCTGCCGGCGAGGTTGGCGAACGTCACGCGCGGGCCCATGGCGACGTCGCATAGCCAGTCCGGGCGGCGGGCGAGATCGAAGAGGTTGCGCCAGGTCACCCGCGGCGGCACGGTGAAGCCGTTGCGCATGTCGCGCTCGCGTGGCCCCTGCGCCTTGGGGTCGAGCGTGACCACCAGCACCTTGCAGCCGGCGCTGGCAGCACGTTCGAGCAGCGCCTGGTTGATGCCGCGGTCCTTCATCAGGTAGCACTGGAACCAGAACGCGCGCCGGGTAGCCGCCTTGACCTCCTCGAGGCTGGAGGCGGCCATCTG
>JAHCKU010000473.1 GCA_026125625.1 Burkholderiales bacterium
GCAGCTGCTCGGCGGAAATGAGAGTGCGAAAGTTCATCGGAATCCCCCGATTGGAAGGTTGTGGCAGTGCATGTGCAGAAAAATCAGTCGACAGCGGTGGGCTCGCCGGACAGCCAGGCGCGCGCCGTCGGCTCGTCGTCGAATACGCGGATCTCGGTATCGACGAATAGCTGTGAGAGGAGGGCAGTCCAGGCCACCGAGTTGCGTTCGCTGAGCACGGCGATGCGGCCAATGGCGTGTGCGTGCTTGCGCGTAAAGCGAATGTCCTCGAGCGCCACATCGACGGTCAGACCGACCATGTCGCGCAAATCCACCAGCAGACTCAAGCGTCCCCTCTGATCGAGCTGGCGGATGACTTCGTCTTCGAAACGCCGATAGTCGGCAAGCTCGAATTCGCCGAATACGCCGACCACGCTTACTTCACCTTCATGTTCGACAGAGATCATGTCTTCAGCCAGGAGGTATGTCGATAACGTTGTTCAAACTTTCTCTTCAATCTTAGCGCGGAATGCATGGCCGGCGTTTGGCGCCTGCCGGCGTCGCCCCCCTGGCTCGAGGTGATTTGACCAACTGGTTGTCGGTGCGCTATTTTTGATCCCCTTTTGCTGTGCATCATAGAGCGCTGCGTGCGGCCATGGCCGAGTCCTCTTCGAAAGTGAAACAGCCAGATCAGGCATCCCTGTTGACGCAGGCGTCGGAGCTGGAGCATCCGATGGATGCGGGCGCAAACCATGCGGCAGGCAGGGATTCCAGCCCGACGTTCGAGCAGGCGATGCAGGAACTGGAGGGTCTGGTGACCGCTATGGAGTCTGGAGAACTGTCGCTGGAGCAGTCGCTGGCCGCATATCAGCGCGGCGCCCGGCTGCTGCAGATCTGTCAGAGCGCCCTGCAACAGGCGCAACAGCAGGTCAAAATCCTCGAGGACGGTTTACTGCAGGATTTTTCTGTTGGACCACCCGAGCAGGACTGATTTCGAAACCTGGATGCACGCACGCCAGGAGGAGATCGAGGGCGTGCTCGAGCATCTCCTGCCGGGCGCCACGGCATCTCCGGCGCGCTTGCACGAAGCGATGCGCTATGCCGTGCTCGGCGGCGGCAAGCGCGTGCGTCCCCTGCTTGCCTATGCCGGCGGTGAGGCTGCAGGCGCCGAGCGCAGCCGGGTCGCACGCGTCGCGGCTGCAGTCGAGATGGTCCACGCCTATTCGCTGGTGCACGATGATCTGCCTTGCATGGACGACGACGTTCTCCGGCGCGGACGTGCCACCTGCCACGTTGCCTATGACGAGGCGACGGCGCTGCTGGTCGGCGATGCCTTGCAGAGCCTTGCATTCCAGGTGCTGGTAGAGGAGCCGCTGTGCGAGCGTGCCGCCGATCAACTGCACATGGTACTGCTGCTGGCCGGTGCCATCGGCTCGCGTGGCATGGCCGGCGGGCAGGCGATCGATCTGGCCAGCACCGGACGGGAAGTCACGTTGCCGGAACTGGAGAACATGCACATCCGCAAGACGGGCGAGCTGATCCGCGCCTCGGTGCTGCTGGGTGCGCGCTGCGGATGTCTGCAGCACGGCGAAGCACTGGAGTCGCTCGATCGCTTCGCCAAATGCGCCGGCCTGGCATTCCAGGTGGTGGACGACGTCCTGGATGCCGATTCGGACAGCGCCACGCTGGGCAAGACCGCAGGCAAGGACGCGCGCCAGAACAAGTCCACCTATGTTTCCCTGTTGGGAATCTCGCAGGCGCGCCAGTTCGCCGCTGAATTGCGCGAACAGGCATTGCAGGCACTGAATGGCTTTGGCGACGAAGCGAACCGGCTGCGCCAGCTGATCGATTTCATCGTCCTGCGCCGGCATTGACAATCTGTTGAGGCGCTTTCCCGAGTGGATTGCTCGGGTAATTCCGCCGATCTATAATTGTTTTTCTGAAACCCGATTCAGGACGTTCGATGAACGACCCCAGGCCCTTCGTCATCCCCGATGTGCAGAGCAGCGTCGATACCAGGCAGCTGGCGATCGACCGCGTCGGAATCAAGGCCATCCGCCACCCCGCCCGGGTCAGGGACAAGACCGGTGGTGTGCAGCACACCGTGGCCATGTTCAACATGTACGTGTTCCTGCCGCACAACTTCAAGGGCACCCACATGTCGCGCTTCGTGGAGATCCTCAACAGCCATGAGCGCGAGATCTCCGTGGAGTCGTTCGAGACCATCCTGCGCGAAATGGTCGAGCGGCTCAATGCGGACTGCGGCCGCATCGAAATGTCGTTCCCGTACTTCATCAACAAGGCGGCACCGGTATCGGGTGTGCAGAGCCTGATGGATTACGAGGTTACCTTTACCGGTGAAATCGTGAACGGCCAGTACGGCTTTACCATGAAGGTAGTGGTGCCGGTTACCAGCCTGTGCCCGTGCTCGAAAGGCATCTCCGACTACGGCGCGCACAATCAGCGCTCGCACGTGACGATTACCGCTCGTACCTGCGGCTTCGTCTGGATCGAGGACCTGGTACGCA
>JAHCKU010000474.1 GCA_026125625.1 Burkholderiales bacterium
GCACGGGTGATCGAAGCCGCGGGTGAGATCCCGATCAGGCGCCTGCCCTGCCGGGTGCAGCGCATCGAGCGTCTGGCCGATGACGTCGCCGCCCTGTTCCTGACGCTGCCGGCGAACGAGCGCCTGCAGTTCATGGCCGGACAATATCTCGAGATCATCCTGCGTGACGGCAAGCGCCGCGCTTATTCGATGGCCAATCCGCCCGAGGAAGATACGCACGTCGAACTGCACGTGCGCAACATGGGCGGGGCGTTCACCGAGTATGTGTTCAACAAGATGAAGGAGAAGGACATCCTGCGCTTCGAAGGTCCGCTGGGCACCTTCTTCGTGCGCGAGGACAGCGACAAGCCCATGATCTTCATCGCCAGCGGCACCGGCTTCGCCCCGATCAAGAGCATCCTGCAGCACGTCTTCCGCCGCGGCACGCAGCGGCAGATGGTGCTGTACTGGGGCGGGCGCCGGCCCAAGGACCTGTACATGATCGACCTGTGCCGGCAATGGCAGGCCGACCACGACAACTTCAGCTTCGTGCCGGTGATCTCCGACGCCCTGCCCGAGGACGGCTGGCAGGGTCGCAGCGGCTTCGTACACCGCGCGGTGATGGAAGACTTCCCCGACCTGTCGGGCTACCAGATCTACGCCTGCGGCGCGCCAGTGGTGGTGGAATCCGCACACCGCGACTTCACCACGCACTGCAAGCTGCCCGACGACGAGTTCTTCTCCGACGCGTTCACCCCCGCACCCGCCGCTACCTAGCACTATGGCGTCATTCCGAGCGCAGTACGGCGATGGCCTCACGGTGTCATTCCGAGCGTAGCGAGGAATCTTTCCAGCCGCGCATCGAAAGCAGGATCCCTCGGCTTCGCCTCGGGATGACACTCCGGATTGGGGTGCAGCGATGACCCTACGGTGTAATCTCCCTACGGTGTAATCTCCCTACGGTGTAATCTCCCTACGGTGTAATCTCCCCGCGGTGTCATTCCGAGCGTAGCGAGGAATCTTTTTGTCGCGGCCTGTCAGCCGCTGTTGCGCAATCCTGCGGCTATGCCGTTGATGGTGAGCAGAATGGCGCGCTTGGTCTTCTCGTCCTGCTCGCCGGCACGGAAGCGATGCAGCGATTCCACCTGCAGGTGGTTGAGCGGATCGATGTACGGCTGGCGATTGCGGAAGCTGCGCGCGAGCAGCGGATTGTTCTGCAGCAGCTCCTGCTGGCCGGTGATGGCCAGCAGATGGCGCCGTGTGCGGTCCATCTCGTCGCACAGCATGGTGAAGATGCGTGCACGCAGCGCCTGATCGGGAACCAGTTCCGCGTAACGTGAAGCGATGTGCAGGTCGCTCTTGGCCAGCACCATGTCCATGTTGGACATGAGGGTGCGGAAGAACGGCCAGGTGCGATGCATCTCCTGCAGCAGCGCCAGGCCCTCATCGCCGCGCCGCTCGATCAGCCGCTCCACCGCGCCACCGAAACCGTACCATCCCGGCAGCATGATGCGCGCCAACGACCAGCTGAACACCCAGGGGATGGCGCGCAGATCCTCGATGCGATCGGACTTCTTGCGCGAGGCCGGACGACTGCCGACGTTGAGATCGGCGATCTCGGTGATGGGCGTGGCAGCCCGGAAGAAATGCACGAATCCCGGTGTGCCATACACCAGCTCGCGATACTGGGCGTAGGCATCGGCGGACAGCTCGTCCATCACTTCGCGATAGCGCGCCTCGCCCGCCTGATCGAGATCACGGCCGATCAGGGTCGCCTCCAGGGTGGCCGCCATCAGGGTCTCGAGATTGCGCCGGCCGATCTCGGCATCGGAATACTTGCTTGCGATCACTTCGCCCTGCTCGGTGATGCGCAACTGTCCCTGCACGCTGCCTTGCGGCTGAGCCAGGATGGCCTCGTAGCTGGGGCCGCCGCCGCGCCCGACCGTGCCACCGCGCCCGTGGAACAGGCGCAGCTTCACGCCGTGCCGGCGAAACACCTCCACCAGCCGTACTTCGGCCTGGTACAACTCCCAGTTGGAAGTGAGGAAGCCGCCGTCCTTGTTGCTGTCCGAATAGCCGAGCATGATCTCCTGGATGCCGCCGCGGCCGTCCAGCAGGCGCCGGTACAGCGGCAGCGACAGCAGCGCATCCATGATCTCGCCGCAGCCGCGCAGATCGGCGATGGTCTCGAACAGCGGAATGATGTTGATCGACAGCTTCGGCGGCTCGCCCGGCAGCAGCAGGCCAGCCTCCTTGAGCAGCAGTGCGACCTCCAGCACGTCGCTCACGCCGTTGCAGTTGGAGATGATGTAGTTGGGCAGCGCGTGTGCGCCATAGCGGCGCTGCAGCTCGGCTGCTGTGTCGAGGATGCGCAGTTCCTTGCCGGTGTCCTCCGAATAGCTCAGGAACGGCGAGCGCAGCAGGCGCGGCAGGGCCAGCTCCTGCAGCAGCCAGGTGCGGCGCGCCGTCTCGTCGAGGCGTTCGTAGCCCTCGCGAACGCCGGTCTCCATGCCGCTGGCGACGAAG
>JAHCKU010000475.1 GCA_026125625.1 Burkholderiales bacterium
TTCTGCTGCGTGAGCGCACGCAGCTCGCGCAGGAAGGCGGGTGTGGCCGGCCACACGCCGGCTTCGCCCTGGATCGGCTCCAGCATGACACCCACGGTGCGCTCGCCGATG
Organism: Burkholderiales bacterium; assembly: GCA_026125625.1. GTDB lineage: Bacteria > Pseudomonadota > Gammaproteobacteria > Burkholderiales > SHXO01 > SHXO01. Next base: position 112 of record JAHCKU010000475.1, read on the forward strand.
AGCGCCTCGACCGAGGCGAGGTCGTTCAGCCGCGCACGCGGGAAGCCTGGCACCTTGGGTTCGAACAGGACATCGAACTGCTTCTTGCCCGAAGCCGACATGGTGGCCAGCGTGCGGCCATGAAAGGCGCCGTCGAAGGTGATGATCTCGTAGGCGCCGTTGCGACGCAGCGCGCCGAACTTGCGCGCCAGCTTGATCGCGCCTTCGTTCGCCTCCGCCCCGGAGTTGGTGAAGAACATGCGGTCGAAGCAGCTATGCGCACTCAGCCATTGCGCCAGACGGATGCTCGGCTCGTTGTAGAACGCGGGGCTGGGCGTGATCAGCAGGCGTGCCTGCTCCTCCAGCGCGCGTACCATGACCGGCGGCGAATGACCGAGACAGTTCACCGCCCAGCCCTGCACGAAGTCGAGATAGCGCTTGCCGTCGTGATCCCACAGCCAGGAACCCTCGCCCCTGACGAACACGATGTCCGGCCGCATGGTGATCGACATCAGCGCGCTGACCGGATATTGCTCGAAACCCATCCTGGCTCCTCGGATTACAACGATTCAATGAAAGCGACCAGCGCATCCCGGCTGGGCCGGGGCATCTGCATGTAGGCGTCACGTGCCTGCCGCGCCTCTCCATCGTGCCACAGGATGGCTTCCTGGATGCTGCGTGCGCGTCCGTCATGCAGAAGGGTGAGTGTCGCACCGGGTGTTGCGCCGGCAGTGATTCCCCACAGCGGCGCCGTGCGCCATTCGCCTGCGCCGGCCGCTGCATCCGGCCGGCCATCGCTCAGCCCATCGCCGAGATCGTGCAGCAGCAGGTCGGTATATGCGCGTGCCTGGGCATTGGATACGGATGCCTCGCTATGCTCGCCGATTGCCAGCAATGGCAGATGGCAGCCATCGCATCCTGCCGCCGTGAACACGCGCGCGCCCTCGATCACCTGCGGCGCGCCGGCATTGCGCCGCGCCGGCGGCGGCAGCGTGCGCAGGTAGAGCACCAGATCGTCGATCTGCTCGTCGGAGATGTCGGGTCGGCCACGCACGGGCTCGGCGACGCATTCCCATTGCACTGGCGGACAGTTCTCATCCGGGAAGCGCGACGAGGTCACGCCGAGATCGGCATGCAGCGCGCTGGCGACTTGCGCGTGCAGATCGACCTGCGTCGACTTCAGACCGAAGCGGCCGAGGGCCGTTGCACCGGTGCGTGCGTTGGGCACCGGGTTCAGGCGCCCGGACAGACCGCGGGCGGCCTGTGTGGCCGCGATGTGCTGCAGCGTCTGCGGGCTCACCGCTTCCAGCAGGCCCACGCCGGCCAGCGCCGGTGCCATGCGCAGCGACAGCAGGCTCTCCGCGCCCAGCTCGCCAAAGGCGAGCGCCGCCAACCGGATGAGAGGGCGGCGCAGATGCACGCGCGTGCCATCGGCCAGCGTCACCACGTGCTCGTGCCAGTCGACATACACCTCGGCTTCACCCGGCACCCGGCCCAGCACACCCTGGAACTGGATCTGCTCGCCGTAGGCGGGATGCGGCAGCACCAGTTCTCCGATGCGGGTGCTCAGCCGCAGCACGCCTTGCCGCAACGGCTCCCCGGCGTTGCGTGGCGGTGCGCCGCGCGCGCCGTTTGCATGACAATCGGTGCAGGCGTCACCGTTGGAAGTCGGACCGCGTCCCCAGCGGCCGAATCCCGACGGTGCCACCGTCCAGCGCTGCTCGAACAGCAGCCGGCCATGGGCCAGGCGTTGCGCCGGATCGACCGCGAGCGCGGCCCCATCCGCCTGCGAGCGCCCGGGCGGTGAAGCCGGGTCAGCCAGTGCACCTACGGCAGCGAAAGTGATGGCGATGGCGATGTAGGAAAGCGATTGAAACATGGCACACACGCGCTATGCTTCGCCACATTGTACGGAACGAGGAGAACGCCTATGAACTTCGCGCGCTTGCGTGTCGAACCCGGCTCTTCATCCAATCTGTCCGCTCGCGATCCCGCCGCCCGCAATGGTGCGCCGGCCAGCAAGGAGGAGCGCCTGGTTCGGCTGGCCGAGCTGGCACAGAGAGTCGATGTGTTGCAGGACCTGCTGTACGCCGAGCATCGGCACGCACTGTTGATCGTGCTGCAAGGCATGGACACGGCCGGCAAGGACGGCACCATCCGCCACGTCTTCAGCGAGGTCGATCCGCTGGGCGTGCGCGCGGTCAGCTTTCGCGCACCGGCCGGCGAGGAGCTCGAGCACGGCTATCTGTGGCGCATTCACCGGCAGGTGCCCGGCCGCGGCGAGATCGTGATCTTCAATCGCAGCCATTACGAGGACGTGCTGGTGGTGCGCGTGCACGACCTCGCGCCGAAGGCGGTCTGGAAGGAGCGCTACGGCCACATCCGCGACTTCGAGGAACTGCTGGCCGAGCAC
>JAHCKU010000476.1 GCA_026125625.1 Burkholderiales bacterium
GCCCCCTGGCCGGTCTTCTGAGCCAGTGCGATCATGCGACCGTCGACGGTGCCGAGATAGACCTTGCCGAAGCCGAGTGCGAGACCGCGGCTGTAGGGATTGTAGAAGGTCCCTTCAGCGCGCTCCTGATCGATCTTGGCGGTGTACTTCCAGATGAATGCACCGGTGGCTGCGTCCAGTGCCCACACCTGACCGGTCGAGCTGGTGTAGTACAGAATGCCGTCGGCGACGAGCGGGAAGGACTGGATGCCGCGCTTGGCGGCGGCCGGCGTGTGGATCCACGCGATGCTCAGATTCTTGACATTGTTCTTGTTGATTTGATCCAGCGCGCTATAGTGCCAGCCCTTGAACGAGCCGTGGTACATCAGCCAATTGTTGGGATCCTTGTCGGCGTTGAGCAGCCGGTCCCAAGTGATATCGGCTGCGCTGGCCTGGGTCGCAAAGCCGACAACGGCTGCTGCCGCCACGGCCTTTGCAATACCGGCAAGTTGCGTCTTGCATGGATTCATGGACATCTCTCCCAATCCGAGTAATTGATTTGAATTCGTCCTTGGTGGACGTTTTTGTCGTACTCAGAGATTGACCTGGCCGGCCCGTTGTCTTTGTTATCCAGCTTCGAATCCGGCTGCGGAAAATCCCCCGTGGAATGTAGACCTTAGTCCTATGCTTTGCAAGTACGTACGCCGGCGCCGCACGATGCGAAACGGTCTTGCGCGCTGCCCGGTCAGGCAGCCTGTATGCTGCTTAGCAGCAACCTTTGGCGGCGGCGTATCAGGAGAATGACGCAAGCATGAGCAGAAAGATCGCGGTGACATCAGCCATAGTGATCGACGAGGACGAGCTGGTGGAAACCTTCCAGCGCGCTCCGGGCCCGGGCGGGCAGAACGTGAACAAGGTTTCTTCTGCAGTGCAGCTAAGATTCGACGCTGCTGCTTCGCCGGGCCTCGATGCGCCGTTGCGCGAGCGCTTGCGCAAGTTGGCCGGGCGGCGGATGACCGCGGACGGCGTGATCCTGATCGAGGCGCATCGCTTCCGCACCCAGACGCGCAATCGCGACGATGCCCGCGCGCGCCTGTTCGACCTCATCCGTCAGGCGAGCATCGTCCCGAAAGCACGCAAGGCCACTCGCCCCAGCGCCGCGACGCGTGAGCGCCGCCTGCAGCAGAAGCGGGCACGAGGGGAAGTCAAACGCGCGCGCCGCGCGCGGCCGGAAGATTAGGGAAGCGATGAACCACCTCATCAGCATTGCCGGCGACGCCCATCCGGTGCCGGCGCAGGACGGCGAGACCATTCTCGATGCGCTGCTGCGCAACGGCGTGGGCTTCGCCTACAGCTGCCAGGCCGGCAACTGCGGCGCGTGCAAGTGCGAATACCTCGCCGGGGAGATCGTCGAGCTGGAGTATTCGGAGCAGGCCCTGTCGCCGGCCGAGCGCGCGCGCAGCGTGGTGCTTGCCTGTCGCACCCAGGTGCGGGGCGACGTGCACATCCGCCGGCTGGATACGGAAGAATTCGTCATGCATCCGTCGCGGGTGCTGCAGTGTCGTGTCGGCACGCTCGACGCGCTCACTCATGACGTGCTGCGTCTGCGCCTGACGATCGAATCCGGCGGTCCCTTCGCCTTCTCGCCCGGCCAGTTCGCCAAGCTGCAGTTCGCCTTCGCCGATGCGCCGCGTGACTACTCCATGGCCAATGCGCCGCACGAGACCGGCCTCGAGTTCCACGTGCGCGTGCTGCCCGGTGGTGTGAGCGAGCGGATTCGTGAGCATCTCGACGTCGGCGATCGCGTGCGCGTGAGCGGCCCGTTCGGGGTCTCCTACCTGCGTCAGAAGCACCGCGGCCCGATTCTCGCCGTGGCCGGGAGCACCGGACTGGCGCCGATCCGCTCCCTCGTGCACGCGGCGCTGCGTGCCGGCATGCCTGGTCCGATCCATCTGTATTTCGGCGTGCGTGAGGAGCGTGACGTATACGGCGAGGCCGAGTTGCGGCAATGGATGCAAGCCCACCCCGATCTGCTGCGGGTGCACGTGGTGCTGTCCGAGCGTGCGGGCGAGGCGGGCACGCGTCGCACCGGCCTGGTCACGGAGGCGGTTGCGGCCGATCTGCCGGACCTGACCGGCTTTCATGCCTATCTGGCCGGGCCACCCGCAATGGTGGATACAGCGGGTGAGCTGCTGCGCAGCCGCGGCATGGCCGCGCGCGACATCCACGCAGATGCCTTCTACCGGGCCGTGCCTGCGCAGCCTGTGCCGCACGTGGCAGTCTGAGCGAGGATGGCGGAGCAATGAAGGGGTGATTTCGGCCCGTAGCGATGATCAGCGGCAGTGCGCGGGATCGGACACGCCATTGCGGCGCAGGGAGCGATCACCCGTTCATGCGAAAATGCGCACTGTTCTTCGCGTGCCCTGCGTCGTACGCCTGAACGGTTGCGTGCGCTTCGCACGACCAGCGCTTCTCACCAGGATCTTGGATTAAGGAGCCGA
>JAHCKU010000477.1 GCA_026125625.1 Burkholderiales bacterium
GCTCGAATCCGCAGCCGACACCAATGCCGCGATTCAGGCCGATCTGTCGCTCGTCGCCCTGCACATGAACCGGCGCGAGCCGGAGAAAGCGAAGGACGTCATCGAGGGTCTGCTCAAGAAGCAACCCGACAATCCCGTAGCCCATAACGTGAACGGGCTGGTACTGCAGGCCACCAATGACGAAGCCGGCGCGCGTGCGAGCTTCGAGCGCGCACTCGCATTGCAACCTGCCTTCTTCCCCGCCGCAGCGAGCCTGGCGCAGCTCGACCTGCGCGACGGCAAACCGCAGGCGGCTCTGGGACGATATCAGGCGATCCTGAACAAGGATCCCAACCAGGAGCAGGCCCTGCTGGCGATGGTGGTGGTGCTGGAGCGCACCGGCGCTCCGCAAGCGGATGTGGAGAAGGCCCTGGACCGCGCGGTGAATGCCAACCCGACGTCCGTGAATACCAATCTCGCCAAGATCAACTACCTGCTCGGACAACGCAAGTATCAGGAGGCACTCACCGCGGCGCAGAAAGCGGTTGCCGTGCTGCCCGATTCACCGGAGGCTCTGGAAGCGTTGGGCCGCGCACAGCTGGCCGCCGGAGATGCGAATCAGGCCCTGGGCAGCTTCGGGAAACTGGTGTCACTGCAGCCCAGTGCCGCACGGCCGCTGGTTCTGCAATCCGAGGCGTACGCCGCCACCAAGGATTGGCGCAATGCACGTGCAGCCTTGCAGAAAGCGTTGAATATCGAACCCGACTCGCGGCCGATATGGCTTGCACTGGTTGCCATGGATTCCCGGGCGGGCAACGTAGATGTCGCGATTGCAACGGCACGCGATATCCAGAAGCGGTATCCGAAGGAGGTGGTGGGCTACGTCGCGGAAGCCGACGTCTATGCCAAGGAAAAGCGCCTGAAGGAAGTCGAGTCGGCATTGCGAGCGGGGATGACCAAGGTTTCCGATGTCACCCTCGTGGCGCGCCTGTACAGCCTGCTCGATCATCAGCAGCGCACCAAGGAAGCGGAGGCACTTGCCCGCGATTGGATGCAACGCAATCCGAAGAGTGCAGAATTGCAGAACTACATCGCCAGCCGTTTCAGCGAACGCGCGCAATGGGAGCAGTCGGTGCACTGGGGTCGTGAGGCACTGAAAGTCGCGCCCAACGACCCAGCCATCATGAACAACCTGGCCTGGGCGCTGGCGCAAATGAAGGATCCGTCGGCGCTGCAGTACGGCGAGAAAGCGCTGGCGAATGCTCCGAACTCGGCAGCGATACTGGATACGGTCGGATGGATTCACCTGCAGAACGGTGACACGGGGAAAGCCGTCGAACTGCTGCGCAAGGCACATGGTTTCGCACCCAATTCTCCGCCGATCCGGCTGCATCTTGCCGAGGCGCTGCTGCGGGCGGGCGAAACCAAGGAGGCGCGTGCCCATCTGGCCGATCTCGTCAAATTGCCCGAAGGCTCTCCGGTGCGCGAGGAAGCGCAGAAGCTGCTTGGCAACACCTGATTTCGTTCTACATCATCCAATCATGCAAACGATTGCCGTTGTCGGACTGGGTTACGTCGGTCTTCCGCTCGCCGTCGAGTTTGGGAAGAAGGTCCCCACCATCGGATTCGACCTGTCCGAACAGAAGATCCGCGCTTACCGCGAGTTCGTCGATCCTACGGGAGAGGTCAGTGGAGAGGAGTTGCGTGCGGCAAAGCATCTGGTGGTTACCACGGATGCAGCTCGCCTGAAGGAAGCGGACTTCATCATCGTTGCCGTTCCCACGCCCGTGGATGACGCCCACAAGCCCGACTTCTCGCCATTGGTGGGCGCGAGCGAGTCCGTGGGGCGCAACATCAAGCGCGGCGCTACGATCGTGTTCGAGTCGACCGTGTATCCCGGCGCGACCGAGGAAGTCTGCATTCCCATCCTGGAGCGTCTCTCCGGCATGAAGTGGAAGAAGGACTTCTTCGTCGGCTATTCTCCCGAGCGCATCAATCCCGGTGACAAGGAACACCGCCTGACAACGATCCGCAAGATCACCTCCGGCTCCACCCCCGAAGCGGCGGCGTTCATCGACCGGCTGTACGGCAGCATCATCAGCGCCGGCACCTACCGCGCCTCCAGCATCAGGGTGGCCGAGGCAGCCAAGGTCATCGAGAACACCCAGCGTGACGTCAACATCGCGCTGATCAACGAGCTGGCGCTGATCTTCAACCGGATGGGGCTCGATACGCTGGAAGTGCTGGAGGCGGCCGGCACGAAATGGAACTTCCTGCCGTTCCGCCCGGGACTGGTGGGCGGGCACTGCATCGGTGTGGACCCGTACTACCTCACGCACAAATCGCAGCAGATCGGCTACCACCCGGAGATGATCCTGGCCGGCCGGCGGATCAACGACAACATGGGGCTGTACGTTGCCTCCGAGGTGGTCAAGCTCATGGTGCGCAGGGGCAAGAGCCTGCCGAAGTCGCGTATCCTGGTGCTGGGCT
>JAHCKU010000478.1 GCA_026125625.1 Burkholderiales bacterium
CTGGACTCGTTTCACTCGCGCAGGCTGCTGAACACGAAGTCCCGATCACGCTGCACGGTGTGGCACTGGAAACAGGCCTCGGCGGCGCTCGCCCCCACCACGCGTTCCTGTTTCGAACCACTCTTGAATCCTTCGAAGCCCCAGCCACCGGTGCGCGGCCAGCGCTTGCTGTCCTTGTGCATCACCCCGACCACCTTGCGCGTTCCTTCCGTGACGGCGCCGTCCGCCGCCTGCGTCTGCAGCAGGTCCAACACGATCACCGCACCATCGGGAAAGCGGCCGCTGGCATAGCCCTGCAGCGCCTTGCGATTGGCGTACAGGTGATGGATGCCGCCGAATGCCTCGTACAGCGCGTGCCCTGGCTCGATCACCATGGACTTGACGTGATACCAGGCACGATATCCCTCGGGATACGGCACCACCGGTTCATTTGCGAGCGCTGCCGTTGCCGCCATCAATCCCATCACCGCCGTCGTGATTCTGCGCATGCTTGCCTCCGTTGCGTGTGCGTGCTACATGAGTAGCCGTACGAGAATCTAGCGGCGCGGAAGCACGCCGCACAGCAGGCACTTTCCGGTCAGCGGGTTACTTTTCGGTGCATGTTCATGACGCGTAACACAGAAAAAATTTCGGCCGCGCCGCCATCGGTGGCCGGCATGCTGGAGGACATCCTCGGATGCAAGTGGTCGATGACCGTGCTCGATCTGGTCGAGAGCGGCGTACAGCGGCCAGGGGCGATGGAACGCGCGGTGTGGGGCCTGAGCACGAAAGTGCTGAACGAGCGCCTGCGCAAGCTGCAGCGCTTCGGACTGCTGGAGAAAGTGCAGTATGCGGAAGTGCCACCGCGCGTCGAGTACCGGCTCACGGCCTTCGGCCGCGAGTTCAGCAGGCTGATCGCCGAAGTCCGGCGGCTGCAGCAGAGCCTGAACGATCGCGAGCGGGGCTGACCGGTCCGGATCCGGTCACTTCTTCGAGCCGAGGTCCTGAAACTTGTCGCTCAGATTGACTTCCGCGATAAACCAGCGGTTGGTGGGGCGATAGAAGTAGAACTGCCACACCGTGATGTGGCGCTCGGACTTGAGCAGATAGACCAGACGCACGAGCGATGAGCCGAAGCTCTCTTCGCGCACCAGATCGTAGCCCAGCACGCGCCCCAGCGGCGCGAGCGTACCCTGGGTGGCCTGCGCCATGGACTGCGCCTGATTGGCGGGAATGTTCGATCCCTGGAACAGTCGCGCGTACGCCGGCTCGATCTGCCCGCGCTGCACCGCGCCCAGGAAAGCTTCCGCCTGGGCCTTGGGCGCGCCCTGCGCGAAGACCACGCCTGGCAGCAAGACAAGCAAAACGACGAGCAGCAGATGGCGCATGGTTGCAACCCCCTCCCGGGATGTGAAGACGAGATGGATATTATCTGCATGTCCGCTGCATCGCTCGTGATGACGATGCTCGCGGAGCAGCGCTTCGACCGTAGGCCGCAGCCACTGCGCAACCCTGCATCAGTGCCGCGCAGCAGTTTTGCAACAGCCTGCCGACGCGCATCACTATCCGGCCTATAATTCGCGCCTCGCCGCACGTCCTCGTCTGTTGATGCAAGCAGAGTTTCCCTGGTGCCGGGAAGATGGCCGGCGGCACGGCGCATCGGCGATGCGACTCGCGCGCAAGATGCGTGCACAGAACACTACAGGGAGAGGCAACCGAGTCATGGCCAAGAGAACGAACAAACTGGGTGTGGGCGTCATCGGTCTGGGATCGATGGGATTGGGCGTGGCGCGCACGCTGCTGGCAAAAGGGTTTGCGGTCAATGTCTATGACGTGCGGCCGGAGGCGGTGAAGAGTTTCGCGCGCGAAGGCGGTCGGGACTGCAGCAGTCCGGCCGATGTCGGCGCGCGCTCGGCAGTGGTGATCGTGCTGGTGGTCAACGCCGAACAGACGCAGGAGGCGCTGTTCGGCCGCAACGGCGCAGTCCAGCGCATGACGCAGGGATCGGTGGTCATCTCCAGCTCCACCGTGGCGCCGGCCTATGCCGAGCAGCTGGGTGCGGATCTGAAGGCCAACGACATTTACATGATCGATGCGCCGGTGAGCGGCGGCGCCGCCAAGGCCGCGATCGGCCAGCTGTCGATCATGGCTTCCGGGACGCGCGAAGCGTTCGTGCGCGCGGAAGCGGTGCTGGATGCCATCGCCGCCAAGGTGTATCGCCTCGGCGATGCGCCGGGCATGGGGTCCAAGGTGAAGATGATCAACCAGCTGCTCGCCGGCGTGCACATCGCTGCCTCCGCCGAGGCAATGGCACTGGGCATTCGCGCAGGTGTCGATCCCAACGTGCTGTACGAGGTGATCTCCAACAGCGCAGGCGCGTCCTGGATGTTCCAGAACCGCGTGCCGCACATTCTCGCCGGCGATTACACGCCGCTGTCGGCGGTGAACATTTTCGTCAAGGATCTGGGCATCGTTCTCGACT
>JAHCKU010000479.1 GCA_026125625.1 Burkholderiales bacterium
GCGCACCGCGTTCGGGTCAGATGGCTTGCTGGCACGCTCGTAGCCTGCGCCACCAGCTACTGAATCAATAGTGAACTGATTGAAGAACGGCGGCTCGGCGATGTAGGTGGAGGTTGGCCAGTGATACACCTGACCCGAGGCCGAGGGCACCTCCTTCCCCAGCTGGTTGTCCTCGCCCAGCGCGCTATACAGGCTGCGAAAGGTCTTCGGATCCATCGCGTACTTCAGGCAGTCGTAAATCTCCTGACTGCTCGGCCAGATGTCGCCGATCCACACGTCCTGGCCGTTCTTGCCCTTGCCGAGGGGCTCGGACATGAGGTCCTTGAGCACCGTGCCGGCGATCGCATAAGCCACCACCAGCGGCGGTGAGGCCAGGAAGTTGGCGCGCAGATTGGGATGGATGCGTGCCTCGAAATTGCGATTGCCCGACAGCACTGCGGCGCATACCAGATCGTTCTGCGTGATGGCCTCGTCGATGGCATCGGCCAGCGGGCCGGCGTTGCCGATGCAGGTGGTGCAGCCATAGCCGGCGAGATAGAAGCCGAGTTTCTCCAGATAGGGCAGCAGGCCGGCCCTGCGCAGGTAGTCGGTGACCACACGCGATCCCGGTGCGAGCGAGGTCTTGATGTGCGGCTTCACGCTCAGCCCTTTCTCCACCGCCTTCTTTGCCAGCAGCCCGGCACCGAGCAGCACGCTGGGATTGGAGGTGTTGGTACAGGAGGTGATGGCAGCGATCAGGACGTCGCCCGAGCCGATGTCGATCCCGTCACGGGTCTTGAAGCGTCTGCCCAGGTCCTCGGGCTTCTTGGCGAAGCCGCTGTCGGCCACGGGTTTGGAGAATAGATCCGCGAAGGTCGATTTGACCTGGCCGATCTCGATGCGATCCTGGGGACGTTTCGGTCCGGCCAGCGACGGCGACACGGTGGACAGATCCAGTTCCAGCACCTGGCTGTAGTCGATCTGGCCAGCCTTGGGAATGCCGTACAGCCCCTGCGCCTTGAAGTAGGCCCGGAAAGCGTCGACCTCGTCGCTGGTGCGGCCGGTGCCCTTGAAATATTCGACGGTGGCATCGTCGACCGGGAAGAAGCCCATGGTGGCGCCATATTCCGGCGCCATGTTGGCGATGGTCGCACGATCGGGTACCGCCAGGTTCTCGACGCCTTCACCGAAGAATTCGACGAACTTGCCCACCACCTTGGCCTTGCGCAGCATCTCGGTGATGGTCAGTACCAGGTCGGTGGCAGTCACGCCCCCGCGCAGCCTGCCCTTGAGATGCACGCCTACCACGTCGGGCGTGAGGAAATACACCGGCTGCCCCAGCATGCCGGCTTCGGCCTCGATGCCGCCCACGCCCCAGCCCACCACGCCGATGCCGTTGATCATGGTGGTATGGCTGTCGGTGCCGACCAGGGTGTCGGGATAATAGATGCCGGCCTTGTGATGCACGCCGCGCGCCAGATATTCCAGATTGACCTGGTGCACGATGCCGATGCCGGGCGGGACGACCTTGAACGTGTCGAATGCCTGCATGCCCCACTTCATGAACTGGTAGCGCTCCTCGTTGCGCTTGAACTCCAGCTTCATGTTCAGATCCAGCGCGTCCTTGCTGCCGTAGTGATCGATCTGGATCGAGTGGTCCACCACCAGATCCACCGGAACCAGGGGCTCGATCACCTTGGGATTCTTGCCCGTCCGGTCGGCCACACCGCGCATGGCGGCGAGGTCGGCCAGCAGCGGCACGCCGGTGAAATCCTGCAGCACGATGCGTGCGACCACGAACGGAATCTCGTCGACGCGTTCCGCGTTCGGCTTCCACGCCGCCAGCTGTCGGACGTGTTCCTCGGTGACCTTCTTGCCGTCGCAGTTGCGCAGCACCGACTCCAGCACGATGCGGATGGAGACCGGCAGGCGCTTCACGTTGGGAAACTTCTCCGCGAGCGCGGGCAGCGAGTAGAACCGGCCGGTCTTGCCCGGTGCGGGCTGGAAGGTCTTCAGGGTGTCGAAGGCGTTGTGGGGCATGGTCGTCTCGGGTCGTTTTTCGGGTTGTGGATTCGGGAATTCGGCTACTTGCGCGGGGCCACGCGGACCTGCACGTCGTACTCGAGGCCGCGGTCGTCGCGGCAGGTGCCGCCGCCGGGCCGGCCGGCCCCGCCGCGCAGGTCGCAGCGCAGGCCCGCGCCGTCCTCCGAGCGAAGGAGCGCCTTGGCTTCCGCGCCGCGGGGGTTCTCCATCGAGAAGAAGCTGCCGGCGGCCCAGCCGCGGCGGCCGCCGCCGAAGCCGCCGGCGACGTAGCCGGTGGTGCGGTCGGCCACGACCTCGACCCAGGTGCCGCGGTAGGTGCGGCCCTCGATCTCGATCGCCATGGCGCCCTCGGAGCCGCCGGTGTCCTCGGCGGTGCCGAAGTACAGCTTGCCGCTGTCGCGCGGCATGAGCGTGAGCTGGTAGCTCGAGGC
>JAHCKU010000048.1 GCA_026125625.1 Burkholderiales bacterium
ATACCCTCCTGTCGCCAAACGAATACAGCAACAAGGAGGCGTTCACGTTGCATTGCAGTCTGCGCGCGCGCTGCCGATAAATGTCGTCGTTTGCACACGTTGAATTGTCGGCGCAGGGTGTGCCACACTCCGCTGCGCTTCGAGGAGGTGGAGTTTGTACGAGAGCTGGTTAAATAAGCAGGTGTCAGGCTTCGGTGCGCGCAGCCGTTTCGCGGCGTGGGCGGGAATCACCGTGGTGGCGACGACGCTGGCGGTGTCCGCCGCGTCATCGTTCGCGGCATCCGAGATCCTCTACTATTTCGTCGACGAGCGCGGTGTTCCGCACTTCAGCAACGTGCCGACCGATGCACGCTATCGTCCCTTTGCCAGGGTGAGCGTGGCCACAGACACGCCATCCTACGAGCAAAGCTACGACGAGCCGGCGAGTCCGTACGTCGATGCCGAAGAAGACGCCGTACCTCTGCAGCCGGAGGAGCCGTTCCCGCAGGAGACGGTGCTGGTCGAAGAGCCCGAGCATCACGTGCAGCAGGACGTGCAGGAGGTACTCACGCCGCAGGAGCATTGACGCGCGCAGCATGCTGCGCCGCGTACGCCCACGGCCGCCGATCGCGATGGCCGTGAGCCCCGGCAGGTCGGTTCTTCCGTTGGCCTGGCCGATCGAAGAGGCTGGACCGCCTGCTGTTCGTTTCCAGCTTCTCCCCGGCTGTGTACCGGCTGCGTCCACGCCGCAGCAGCACCGCGGATGGGCCATCCCGGCTTTCTTGACGCTCCGTCCGAGGCAGTGTTACAACCGGTCGCATTGCAACAGTCCCGTCAAGCTATCCACTTAACATCGGGCAACCCGTTGCCCACGCTTGCCGCAGGCTTCGACGCCGGCAGCGGGAGGAGATTTCGATATGAGAATCGGCACGCCCGGCGCGCGGCGCGGTCGTATTGCAGGTTTCACCTTGCTGGAGTTGCTGGTGGTGATCGTCATCATCGGCCTGCTGGCCGGCTATGTTGCGCCGCGATACTTTGCTCAGGAAGGCAAGTCCAAGATACAGATCACGCGTGCGCAGATCGATGCCTTCGAGAAGGCCCTGGACCAGTACCGGCTGGACACGGGACGCTACCCCAGCAGCGAGCAGGGGCTCAACGCATTGGTGAACAGGCCCGGCGATGAACCCAAATGGAGCGGACCGTATCTGCGCAAGGCCGTGCCCAACGATCCCTGGGATCGTCCGTACGTCTATCGTCAGCCCGGAGAGCAGGGTGAATACGACCTGCTGTCCTATGGCAAGGATGGTCAGCCGGGCGGGGCGGGTGAGGATGCCGACATCGGCACCACGGCGCTGGCGGGCAGCTGAATAGAGCGGAACGGCCGGGGCAAAGGGCAAGCATGCGCTATCAGATCAAGGCCGTGAAGTCGGGTGGTGCGGTGGTATCGCTGTCGGTCGATGCGCGTGACGATCGTGACGCCAACGAGCAGGCACAGGCGCAGGGCTATGTCGTGCTCGCGGTACGCCGCAGCGGCGGCATGGCGGCAATGGGAGCGTTCGGTGCGGCGCGCTTTCCGCTGGTGCTGTTCACCCAGGAACTGCTGGCCTTGCTGCGCTCCGGGATCAGCCTGGTGGAGGCGATCGAGACGCTGTCCGAAAAGGAGTCCAAGGCAGCCACTGCGCGCGTGCTGAGCGGGCTGCTGGGGCGGCTGCGCGAGGGCCAGTCGCTGTCGACCGCGCTGCAGGCGTTTCCGGATGCGTTCCCCGATCTGTACGTGGCCACGGTGCGCGCCAGTGAGCGCAGCGGCAGCCTGCCCGAAGCACTGGCGCGCTACATCACGTATCAGACGCAATTGGACGCGGTGAAGAAGCATCTGATCAGCGCCTCGATCTATCCGGCGATCCTGATCGGTGTCGGTGGGCTGGTCGCCCTGTTCCTGCTCGGCTACGTCGTACCGCGTTTCTCTCATATTTACGAGGACATCGGCGGTGACATGCCCTGGCTCACGAGAATGTTGATGGCATGGGGGCGGTTCGTCGAAGCCAGGGGCAGCATGCTGCTGGCTGCCATCGTCGCCGTGGTGGTCGCCCTGGTTCTGTGGCTGAGGCAGCCGCGCTCACGCCAATGGCTGGGCCGGCAGCTCATGCGCATCCCGGCCATCGGCGAGCGGGTACGGGTCTATCAGCTCACGCGCTTCTATCGCACCGTGGGGATGCTGCTGATCGGCGGTACCCCTATCACCCAGGCACTGACCATGGTGTCCGGCCTGCTGGATCAGGCGCTGCGCCAGAATCTGAACGTGGCGCTGCGGCGCATCCGCGAGGGCCAGCCGATCTCGGTGTCGCTGGATGGTCACGGCTTGACCACGCCGGTGGCGTTACGCATGCTGCGCGTGGGGGAGCGTACCGGGATGATGGGTGACATGATGGAGCGCACCGCCGTATTTCACGAGGAGGAGCTGTCACGCTGGGTGGAACGCTTCACGCGCACCTTCGAACCGCTGCTCATGGCCGTCATCGGTATCGTGATCGGCGGCATCGTGCTGCTCATGTACTTTCCGATTTTCGAACTGGCCGGGAGCATTCATTGAATCCGCGCGATCTCGCCGCAATGCCGCTGATCACACCCGCCGCGATCGAGCGTGCGCGTCGTGATGCACAGGCCAGCGGCAAGCCGCCGGCCGAAGTGCTGGAAGAGCAGTCCGGCCTGAGCGCGGAGGATTTCGTGCGCGCCCTGGCTGCGACATTGGGATTCGAAGCGGCGAGCATGGCGCAGATGAACGACCTCGCGCCGGCGTTCGACCTGCTGCCCTACACGGAAGCGCTGGCACGCGGCTGCGTGCTGTTGCGCTCCCCGGCGCAGGGGCTGGTGCTGGTGTTCGGTGATCCATTCAACGCCGCGCTGCGGCCCTGGGCAGAAGAGCGCATCGCGCATCCGCTGCACTGGGCGCTGGCGCATGCGAGCGAAGTATCGGCCTACCTCGCCCGTCACGGCGAGACCATGCGCGCCATGGACACCGTGCTCGACGAGGCGGTGCGCGACGAGAGTGCGCGCGGGCGGCTGGAGGAGCTGTCGCTGCGCTCGATCAGCGAGCACGAAAGCCCGGTGGTGCGGCTGGTGCACTCCACCTTGTACGACGCGCTCAAGGCCGGTGCCAGCGACATCCATCTGGAGACCACCGCCAGCCAGCTGGTGATCAAGTATCGCCTCGACGGCGTGCTGAGCATGGTCGGCACGGCGAGCGGCCTGGAGATGGCCGAGCAGGTGATCTCGCGCATCAAGGTCATGGCCGAGCTGGACATCGCCGAGCGGCGCGTGCCGCAGGACGGACGTTTCAAGGTGCTCGCCCAGGGACGCGAGATCGATTTCCGCGTATCGATCATGCCCAGCATCTTCGGCGAGGACGCGGTGCTGCGCATCCTGGACAAGCAGAGCCTGACCGATCACGTCAAAGGGCTGAACCTGGAGGCACTCGGCTTCGACCCTGCTGCACGCGGCAGCCTCAGGCGGCTGTCGGCCGAGCCCTACGGCATGCTGCTGGTGACGGGACCGACCGGCAGCGGCAAGACCACCACGCTGTACGCAGCGATATCCGAGATCAATCACGGTTTCGACAAGCTCATCACCATCGAGGATCCGGTCGAATACCAGCTGCCCGGCGTGCTGCAGATCCCGGTGAACGAGAAGAAGGGCCTGACCTTTGCGCGCGGGTTGCGCTCCATCCTGCGCCACGACCCGGACAAGATCATGGTGGGCGAGATCCGCGACCCGGAGACTGCGCAGATCGCAGTCCAGGCCGCCCTCACCGGCCACCTGGTGTTCACCACCGTGCACGCCAACAACGTGTTCGACGTGATCGGCCGCTTCATGCATATGGGTGTCGATCCGTACAGCTTCGTCTCGGCGCTCAACGGCATCGCCGCGCAGCGGCTGCTGCGCATCAACTGCACGTATTGCGTCCACGATGTGCAGGCCGATGCGCAACTGCTGCAGGAATCGGGGCTCACGCCCGACCAGGTGCGCGGCTGGCGCCTGCGCGTCGGTTCCGGCTGCGGTCATTGTCGCGGCACCGGCTTTCGCGGCCGCAAGGCGATCGCCGAGATCATGCTGCTCAACGACGAGATCCGCGAGCTGATCGTCGCACGCGAACCGATTCGCAGGGTCAAGGAGGCGGCCCGCCGCGGCGGCACCCGTTTTCTGCGCGAGGCGGCGCTGGAGGTGGTACGAAACGGAGAGACCAGCTTGCAGGAGATCAATCGTGTCACCCTGGTTGGTTAGAACTGCAAGCAGGGGCGTGGTAGCGCGATGAGCTGGTTCGAGCGCTTCGAGTTGCGAATGCAGCCTTCGACGGTGACCATGCGGCGGGCGGCGCTGTGGTCGAGCACGGGCGTGGCACCCAGGCTGCTGCCGGTGCCCGGTCGCGCAGCCGAATCCAAGGAGGCGTGGAGAGAGCCGCTGCAGGTCGCGGTGCAGATGCTGGACGATGCGCAGGCGCGCGGCGGCGCCTTGCACGTGGTGCTGTCCGATCACTTCGCGCGCTATGCCCTGGTGCCGTGGAGCCCCGGCCTGATCCGCGATGCGGAGCGCGTCGCCTTTGCCCGCCTGACGTTTTCACAGACCTACGGTGTGCTGAGTGACGATTGGGAGATCACACTGGACGAGAATCTGCAGGTCGCGCCGGTGATTGCGTGTGCGCTCGACCGGGCGCTGCTCGAGTCCCTGCGCGAGGTGTGCTCGGCACGTCGCATGCGACTGGCATCGGTCGTTCCTGGATTCGTTCGTGCGCTCAACCGGCATCGAAGCGCGCTGCGCGGTGACGGCTTCTGGGTGGCGCGTGTGGAGACCGGCCGCCTGACCTTGGCCTTGCGGGACGCGGGTGCCTGGGCTGCGTTACGTACACGGCGCCTGGACGACTCGGACGCGCAGGCGCTGGCAGGCGCGTTGCGGCAGGAAGCGCTGGCGTGCGGGGCGTCTCCGAAGGGCAGCGTCTATCTCATCGATACGGCGAGCACCGCGCAATCCCTGCCAGGCTGGTCGGTCACCCGCCTGGGCGCGGCGACCGGCGCGGCGGGGGCAGCGCCGGCGGCGCGTGCGCTTGCAGCCAAGTAACGGCGCCGGCCTCGACATGTCACGCATTCCTGCAATCGCACTGGATTTTGCCCGCCCGATGGCGGTGACCACGCGCTTCGCGCCGGTCTTGCTGTTGATCGGCGCACTCGTGGCTGCTGCCGCCTTCATGCACTACCGCGCAGTGGCGGGCGCGTTGCAGGCACGCAACGCACAGGTGAGCGGACTGCGGGAACTGACGCAGCGCACGCTGCCGGCCTTGAGCGACGGTGCGAGTGCCTCGCCGGAGATGCGCGAGCAGATACGCAAGGCCAACGAGGTGCTGGCACAGATCAACGTGCCGTGGAGCGGCCTGTTCGCTTCGATCGAAGCGGCGCAGGACGAGGACGTCGCGTTGCTGGCGGTCCAGCCCGACGTGCGCACGCGCAGCGTGGCGATCAGCGGGCAGGCGCGTGACATGACTTCGGTGCTCGCGTACATGACTCGCCTCGAGCACGATGCGCGCTTGCGAGAAGTCATCCTCGCCAACCACGCAGTCAAGGTCCAGGAGGCGGGGCAGCCGGTGGAGTTCACCCTGGCTGCGCGCTGGGTGGAATCACGATGACGACCGGCACAGCAGCACGCAGGGAATGGGGATGGGTGATCAAGCGCGCCCTGGTGGGCTTGCGCTGGACCGGGCTGGCCGGCTTGATCCTGCTGGCGGTGGCGGGTGCCCTGGTGTTCGGCGTCAGTCGTCCCATGCTCGAGCGGCTGCAGCAGCTGGAGCAGGAGGTGCGCGTGCTCAGCGCCAAGACCGCAGGCCCGGGGGGGAAGACATCACCCCCTACGCAGGGCGGCCAGCTGGCCGGCTTCTACGCCTTCTTCCCCTCGACTCCGGCACTGCCGGACATGCTGGCACGCATGCAACGCGCGGCACGCGACAACGGACTGACCTTGGAGAGAGGGGAATATCGCATGGTGCGCGATGCTGCCTTCTCGCTGGCACGCTATCAGATGACACTGCCGGTGCGTGGCAGCTATGCCCAGGTCCGGGGATTCGTCAATGACGTGCTGGACAGCGTTCCGGCTGCGGCGCTGGACGAAATGACGCTCAAGCGCGAGCATGTCGCCGAGCCGGTGCTGGAAGCGAGGGTACGCTTCACCCTGTTTCTGGGAGCGCAATAGCATGGCGCTGGACTCCCGCCAGCGCAGCGTGCTGCTGATCGTGGCGCTGCTTGCCACCTTGGCGGCGGTGTACTGGGCGCGCGGGCTGGAGCAGGACGAGTCCGAGACGGCCCAGGTGGTGACGCCGGCATCACGATCGATTCCGCCGCGTGCAGTTACGGATGCTCCCGCAACGCCCGTGGTACAGAGCGCGGGCGGTCTCGATCTGTCGCGCCTGCAACGCGCGCCGAGTGCGCAGCCAGGCGCCGATCTGTTCGGCCAGCCGCAAATCGCGGTGGCGGCCGCGCCCCGCTCCGCGCGCGGATCCGCCTCCGGGGGCGAGATGCCCGAAGCGCCGCCTCCACCGCCTCCGGCACCGCCGCCGCTGCCGTTCACCTATCTCGGTCAGCTGGTGGAGGCAGGACGCACCATGGTCTTCCTGTCGACCGGGGATCGCAATCACGTGGTCGCTCCGGGAGAGGTCATCGACAATCTGTACCGGATCGACGAAATCGGCGCGAGCGCCGTGGTAATCACCTATCTGCCCATGAACACGCAACAGACATTACCCACCGGAGCCATGCCATGAGCACCCGCCTGTTCATTGTTCTGGCAGGCGCGCTCTGCATCGCGCTGGCCGGCTGCGCCGGATCGCTGTCGTACGAGCAAGGTCGTGAGCAGATGCTGCAAGGCGACCCCGAGCAGGGTCTGGCGAAGCTGGAAGAGGCCATGCGCGCCAATCCCGGCAATGCGCGCTTTCGCGAGATGTATGAACGCGAACGTGTGCTGCTGATCAATCGCGCCGTGGCCGAGGGTGACTTGCAGCTCAGCGCCCGGCGCCTGGACCTCGCGCGTGATTCCTACATGCGCGCGCTGAAATACGATGCGGCCAACGAGCGCGCCAAAGCCGGTGTCGCGACCCTCGACCTGATCCGCCAGCAGGCTTCGATCCTGCAGGCCGCGCGCGAGGACATCGCTGCCGGCCGGCTCGAGCAGGCGGAGAAATCCCTGCGCGAGCTGCTCGCCAGCAATCCCGGCCAGCGCGAGGCGCGTGAGCTGCTCACCCGCATCGCCGACCGCCAGGCCGATCTGCAATTGCAGCCGGCGCAGCCGTCGGCGCTCAAGGGCGCGTTCGCGCAGCCCATCACGCTGGAGTTCCGCGATGCCACTCTCAAGGCCGTGTTCGAAGTGATCTCGCGTTCGGCCGGCATCAACTTCGTCTTCGATCGCGATGTGCGCTCGGATACGCGCATAAACATCTTCGTGCGCGACACCTCGCTCGACGATGTGGTGAAGCTGATCCTGGTGACCAATCAGCTCGAGCGCAAGCTGCTCAACGACAACACCGTCCTCATCTATCCCAACACACCGGCCAAGCAGAAGGAATACAAGGAGCTGGTGGTGCGCAGCTTCTATCTCGCCAACGCCGACGTGAAGCAGGCGCTGAACCTGGTCAAGGGCATGGTGAAGACGCCGGACGTGTTCATCGACGAGAAGCTCAACCTGATGGTTGTGAAGGACACCCCCGATGCCGTGCGTCTGATTGCCAATCTGATGCGCTCGCTGGACCTGGCCGAGCCGGAGGTGATGCTGGAGGTCGAGGTGCTCGAGATCGCCAGCACCCGGCTGCAGGAGCTGGGCGTGAAGTATCCGGAGAGCATCAGCCTCGGCAGGGTCCTAGGCGGTGAGGGTGATGTCACGGGCAACACGCCGTTCGTGATCGGTGACGACCGGCTCAAGGCTTTCGTCGTCAATCCGCCGTTCGTCATCGACCTCAAGGCGCGCGACAACGACGTGCGGCTGCTGGCCAATCCGCTCATCCTCGTGAAGAACCGCGAGAAGGCGAAGGTGCATATCGGCGATCGCGTACCGGTCATCACCACCACGTCCACTGCCAACGTCGGCGTGTCGTCGTCGGTCAGCTACCTGGACGTCGGCTTGAAGCTGGACGTCGAGCCGAACATCTATCTGTTCGATGAAGTGGCGATCCGCATTGGCCTGGAGGTGAGCAACATCCGCAGCACGCTCGATCTGGAAGGTACGCGTGCCTACGAGCTGGGCACGCGCAACACCGCCACCACCTTGCAGCTCAAGGATGGTGAGACGCAGATCCTGGCCGGCCTGATCAGCGACGAGGATCGCCGTTCCGCACAGAAGGTGCCCGGGCTGGGCGATTTCCCGATGCTCGGCCGGCTGTTCCGCAGCCAGCTCGATGATCGCCGCAAGACCGAGATCGTTCTGCTGATCACGCCGCGTATCGTGCGCAGCCTGGACTATCCGCACAGCGTGCTGGCGAGCACGCCGGTGGGCACCGATGCAGCCATCGGCACCGCCCCGATGCGCATTGCGCCGACCAGCGCCGGGCAGCTGGCGATCGCGCCGAGCGGGGCGAGCGTGTCCGCACCCGGTCCGATTCCCAGTCCGTTGCCGCCACCTTCTGCCGGCTCGCCGCCGCCCGCCGCGGCAGAAGACGCTGGGGCGGACGGTGCACCTGCGCCCGCCGGTGCGGCGGACGTGGTCGCGCGTGCCGCTTCGGGCGGACCGTCGTCGCTGCTCATGGCCGCACCGCTGAGTGCGCGTGGCGGCAGCGACGTGGTGGTCTCGCTGTCCCTGCCGCCGGGTGGGGCGGCCGTCAGTGCCAGTGCGGAGCTGGTATACGATCCGCTGCAACTCGAGGCGGTGGGTGCGCCCGGTGCATCCGGCGGCCGCGTGCCGGTGCGCATCGACGGCTCGTCCGCCGTGCGCTTTCGCGTGCTGCTCGCCGGCGGGCGCGCGCAGCTGCGTGCGGAGAACGTGATGGGGGTCGACGCAGCCGGCAATCCGGTGGCCGTCGCCGCACCGGGGCCGATCGAGATCAGTGTGCAGTAAGGCAATGTCGCACACCACAGAAGCCCGCGGCTTCACCTTGATCGAGCTGATCGTGACGGTTGCGATCCTGGGCATTCTCGCGACCGGACTGCTTCCGCTCGCACAGCTTGCTTCGCAGCGCGGCAAGGAGCAGGAGCTGCGCGCGGCGCTGCGCGAGATCCGTACCGCCATCGATGCCTATAAGAAAGCTGCCGACGAGGGGCGGGTCGAGAAGAAGGCCGACGCATCCGGCTATCCACCGGAGCTGGCAGTACTGGAGGAGGGTGTCAGGGACGCCAAGTCTCCGCAAGACAAGAAGATCTATTTCCTGCGGCGTGTGCCGCGTGATCCTTTTTTTGCGGATGCCTCGATCCCTGCGGCCAAGACCTGGGGCCTGCGCAGCTACGAGAGCCCGCCAGACGATCCGCGCGACGGGGACGACGTGTTCGACGTCTACTCACGCTCGGATAGAGTCGGTTTGAACGGTGTGCCTTACCGGCAATGGTGAGCGGATGCATTGCCGTGCGCGCACGGCGCGGCTTCACCCTGATCGAGCTGATCGTGGTGTTCGCCCTCCTCGCCTTGCTGGTTTCTCTGGCCGTGCCGCGCTATTTCGCGCACATCGAGCGCGCCAAGGAAGCCACCCTCAGGCAGGATCTGCAGGTCATGCGCGATGCCATCGACAAATTCCATGGCGACAAGGGGCGCTATCCACAGTCGCTCGACGAACTGGTGTCGGAGCGCTACCTGCGCAGCGTCCCGGTGGATCCCATCACCGAGAGCACGACCACCTGGCAGTTCGTGTCTCCACCGCTCGACGCTGACGTAAAGGGCGATCTGTACGACGTCAGGAGCGGCGCGCAGGGCATGGCCAAGGACGGCCATGCCTACTCGGACTGGTGATGCGCATGCGCACCCATCGCTGCAATGTGTGGCGAGGACGTATCCATCCCGGCCCCGCGCACGCCGTCGGGCCGCGCCGGCCCACCCAGGCGGGATTCGCGTTGCTTGCGCTGTTGCTGATCGTTGCGCTCAGCGGGCTGGCTCTGGCCTCTGCGGCCCAGGTGTGGTCGACTGCCAGCCGGCGTGACAAGGAAGTCGAGTTGCTGCGTGTGGGCATGGAGTTTCGCGATGCGATCCGCAGCTACGTGATCAGCTCGCCCGGTGCCCAGCAGTTTCCCGTGCGTCTGGAAGATCTCCTGCTCGACCCGCGCTTTCCATCCGTCAAGCGCCATCTGCGCCGCATTTATGCAGATCCGCTGACCGGAGAACCGGATTGGGGATTGATCAGGAGCGGGGATGCGATCATCGGGGTGCACAGCCTGGCCGAGGGCAGGCCGCTGAAGACTGCACTCGACCCGAAGCTGGGGATCGCGGATGAGGCCGCCACCTACGCCGACTGGAAGTTCGTGTACCAGCCCGAGGCCGAGGCAGGTGCGACGACTGGCGTCGTCGACGATCATGACCTCGAGCATGTGCTGCCGGGTCAGCTGGATACACACCCGGACCTGCCTGCGGACATGCTTAACACCGAAGGCCGCTAGGTCGACATCGAAGTGGAGAAGACGTGAACGTGCTGGTCGTGGGGGGCGCAGGATACATCGGCTCGCACATGGTGCAGGCGCTGCTGGATGCCGGTCATGCGCCGGTCACCTACGACAGCCTGGTGACCGGCCATCGCGACGCGGTCGTGGGCGGCGCATTCGTGCAGGGTGAGATGGCCGATGCGGTTGCACTGGATGCAGTGCTGCGCGCGCATGCCATCGATGCAGTCATGCATTTCGCCTCCTTCATCCAGGTGGGCGAGTCGGTGCAGGATCCGGGCAAGTATTACCGGAACAATCTGGGCTGCACGCTGCAGCTGCTCGACGGCATGCTGCGTGCCGGCATCCGCCGCTTCATTTTTTCCTCGACCGCCGCGATCTTCGGTGAGCCCGAATACGTACCGATCGACGAGAAGCATCCGCAACGGCCGATCAACGCCTACGGCGCATCCAAGCAGATGGTCGAGCGCATTCTCGGCGACTACGATCGTGCATATGGATTGCGCTCGGTCTGTCTGCGCTACTTCAACGCGGCTGGCGCTCACCCGCGCGGACATATCGGCGAGCGGCACGAGCCGGAGACCCATCTCATTCCGGTCCTGCTGCAGGTGGCGGCGGGCAGACGCGCGCATGCCTCGATTTTCGGGCGCGACTACGATACTCCGGACGGCACCTGCGTCCGTGACTACATTCATGTGCTCGACTTGTGTCAGGCACATCTGTGCGCGCTGGAATGGCTGCAGCGTGACGGGCCGAGCGCGGCATTCAACCTGGGCAACGGCAACGGTTTCTCGGTGCTCGAAGTGATCCGGGCCGTGGAGCGGGTGACCGGGTGCGCGCTCACGATCATGGATGCGCCGCGCCGCGCGGGTGATCCCGCACGTCTGGTGGCCGACTCGCGCCGGATCCGCTGCGAGTTGGGATGGACGCCGCGCTTCACTGCCATCGACACCATCGTGCGTGATGCCTGGAATTTCGAGCGACGGCGCACACCGCCCTGAGTCGTGATACGTCGCTCAGGATGGGCGCTGCTTGCAGATGCGTGGCATGCACCCCGTCAGCCCCCGACAGGACTGCATCTTCACGCGTTTGACCGCTAACTTCGCCGCTCGCTACCATGCGCAGCGACACATGTCACGGACAGACATACAGGGAGGCCGATGGACGCTTTGCACGTCGCGCTACGTAAAATTCACGCCGATCCGACGCACCCTACTTCCGTCACGCTGCAGACTCTGATCGAGAGTCTCGACAACGGGACACAGTTCGATCTGGGACAGCTGTATGCGCTGAACTACGGGGATTTCGGCTTGGCAATGGATCTGATCAGGCAGTGGCGCCTGGATGCCTACCGATATGAGCGCGGCTGGGCGTCGCAGGCCGCGCGCGATACGGCGATAGCGCAAATGCCGGTCTGGACGACCGGCTAGCGCCGCACGCCTCGACACTGGCGCAGCCTGGCTCACGCCTTTCCCGCATCGGTACAGATGCGCGCTGTGCCATGCTTATGCACAGATGCTCAAGTAGTTTCTGAGATTGTCAACGGAAGTCTTTAACATTCCAGCTTCTCGTCTAACTATTTGTGATCTCAGGAGATATTGGTGCCGTGAGGGCTATCACGTTACCGTGCCCGAAGTCAATCGATACGGCCGCCGACGAGTCCTATGCGATTTGTGCACAAGCTTATCCACACCATGGTGCTGCCTCTGTCGCGCAGCGGTCGACCTGTTAAGGCTTTGACTACAAGCCCGCAAGCAAGCCCGTGCCATCCAGCGCCCGCAACGCTACCGGATGCCTGGGCCGTGGCGACTTGTCCTCATAGAAGGGCATCATTTCTGGCACCAGCGCCGATAGGGATTCGACACGCCGTTCGCCGGCGGGATGGGTGCTGAGGAAATCCGACTTGCCGCGTTGTCCCGTGGCTTCGATCATCTTCTGCCACAGACTTACCGCGGCGTTCGGATCATAGCCGGCACGCGCTGCCAACTCGATACCGATGCGGTCGGCTTCCGATTCCTGCTGCCTGCTGTTGGGCAGAGCTACGCCCACCGTGGTGGCAATGGCCGCAGCCTGCAGCGCCATCTGGTTGGTGAGGGTGCCGGTGCCGAGGATCGATGCTGCGACCTGAAGCCCGACCTGCTGGGCACTTGCCACCGACATGCGCTCGGCCGTGTGCTTGGCCAGCGCATGGCCGATTTCGTGCCCCATGATCTGGGCGATCTCGTCGTCCGACAGGCGCAGCTTGTTGATGATGCCGGTATAGATGGCCATCTTGCCGCCGGCCATGGCCCAGGCGTTGAGTGTCTCCGGTTCGTCGATGACGACTACTTGCCACTTCCACTCGCTGGTTTCTGGGCGAAACTTGATCGCCTG
>JAHCKU010000480.1 GCA_026125625.1 Burkholderiales bacterium
CACCCGCCTTGAACAGATCGTGCATGTTGAGCGCCCCGACCAGGGTCTGGTGCTCGTCCACCACCAATACCTGGCTGATGTGAAACTCCTCCATCAGTCGGACCGCCTCGACCGCGAGCCGTTCGGCGGTGATGGTGCGCGGACCCGCCGTCATCACCTCGTCCACCCGCAGCTGCCGTATGTCCACCGCGCGATCCAGGGCACGGCGCAGATCGCCGTCGGTGAAGATGCCCGCGACCTTGCCGTCGGCCGCCAGCACTGCGGTCATGCCCATTCCCTTGCGCGAGACTTCCAGTATGGCTTCGGACAGGCTGGCACCCGACGGCACGTGCGGAACGGCTTCGCCGCGGCGCATCACGTCGTCAACGTGAGTGAGCAGACGCTTACCCAGCGCGCCGCCTGGATGCGAGCGAGCGAAATCCTCGGTACCGAAGCCGCGTGCCTCCAGCAGGGCCACGGCCAGGGCGTCTCCCAGCGCCAGGGCAGCGGTGGTGCTGGCCGTGGGCGCCAGACCGAGCGGGCAGGCTTCTTCCGCCACGGCCGCGTCCAGGTGTACGTCCGCTTCACGCGCCAGTGACGAGCGCGGATTGCCGGTCATGGCAATGATGCGAGCGCCGCGGCGCTTGGCCAATGGAACGATGGCCAGCACCTCGGCGCTCTCGCCCGAGTTGGACAGCACGATCATCACGTCCTGCGCCGTGATCATGCCCAGATCGCCGTGACTGGCTTCGGCGGGGTGCACGAAGAACGCCGGCGTTCCGGTGCTGGCGAGGGTCGAAGCGATCTTGCTGGCGACGTGGCCGGACTTGCCGATACCGCTGACCACCGTGCGTCCGCTGCAGGCGAGAATGAGCGAGACGGCGCGCTCGAAGCCCTGGTCCAGGCGCCCCGCCAGCCCTGCTACGGCTTCGGCCTCGATGCGCAGCACGCGTCGCGCACTGTCCAGCGTCCGGCTGTTCACGGGCTCATCCTGATGACGCGAGTTGGTCGCAGAAGGCGAAGGTCCCATTCGGGAGGCCATTGATTTCGTGGAGCGGAGATAGCGGCCAGCGGACTCGGCTGCGTCATGATGGGCCGCACCCCGGTGTGCGCGCTACGTCCAGGCACATGTTCGCTGGCGCCGCAGTATACCCCCGCGCGCATGCGCGACGACAGCCATTGCGCCGCGGATCACCGCTGCTACGCAATCGGGTCGGGACGTGGCGTCAAAACCCGGCTCCGGGTGAGCGCAGATACTGGAGCTCCTCGCTGCTGCTGGTGCGCCCCAGGATCGCGTTGCGATGGGGGAAGCGGCCGAAGCGCGCGATGACGTCGTAGTGACGATGGGCGAACTCGATTGCGCGATCCAGGTAAGGATCGCCGCGCAGCGTCTCGAACAATTCCACCGAGCGCGCCTGCATTGCCAGATCTTCACTGTGCTCGAACGGCAGGTACAGGAACATGCGTCGCAGCGGCGGCAGATGGCGGTCGAATTCCTGCGTCAGGGCGTGCTGCGCTATTGCCAGGGCCTGCGGGTCTTGCGCGAAGGCCTGCGGCGTGCCACGGAACATGTTGCGCGACAGTTGATCGAGCAGGATTACCAGAGCGAGGCAGCCCGATGCACTGGCTTGCCAATGATCGAGTGCGTGGGCGCGTGCAGCTGCATGCAGTTGCGCAAACTGCTCGCGGCAGCGGCGATCGAACACCGGGTCGACTTCGAACCACACTACGCGTGGCAGGTCCTCGTCGGGCTCGCCGGCGGCCCCGAACCAGAAGTCCAGTACGCGCTGCGGCGTGTCCGCCGCGGGATCTTCACTCATTATTGGTGCCCGATCTCGATGCCGAACAACCACACATGATATGCTGCATTGCAGTAACAACAATAACGACTGCGGGCATGACCTTTCGTACAGCCTCCATGCATCGCAATGCCGGGCGTCTGCGCCCGTGAGGGCAACGCGCATCGCGACATCTGTTCAAAGCTTTCCAGCAGCGTACACGAGACGGTGAACGGCGGTGCTCGTATGCGCAGCCCGTTGGGGAGGAAGTCCTGTCGAACGGGCAACAGGGGCAGCCCGATGCGCGCCGCTCCGATCGGTGAGCCTGTCGGCCAGGGGATGAGGAAACATTGGTCGATGCAGGAGGTTTTCCCCACACGCAAACCACGGCAATCTCGCTTAAGGGAAGCGCCGAACAAGCATGGCGATACGCATTGTCGCTTGCTTGCTCAGAGTTTCCCCCAGGAATCGCGGCGGCTTCGGCCGCGCTTTTTTTGCGGTTTTCGGTTATAGCCATACATATATCCGCTTGTGAGCCAGAATGATGCGGGTGGTATAGTGCATCCAAGTATTCCCAACGTGTTTGCATGAATATCCGGGCGAAGTGCTGGCTGTTGGCGACCTGCCTGATAGCCGTCAGCGCATACGCGAGCGCTGCGGACGAGTGGCTATATACCGTGCAGGAAGGGGA
>JAHCKU010000481.1 GCA_026125625.1 Burkholderiales bacterium
TCGCCATCCGGGGCAGGCACGGACGCCTCCGGATTCACCGCCGGCGCACGCGCTTCTACAGTGCCAGGGGTGGCAGCGGGCGTCGTGCGCGATGCATCGCTTCCTTTCGCCAAAGCGGCGCTTGCGCCGCTGACCATTTGAATGCTCATATGCACCTCATGCAGCCGTATCATTTAACGCAGACTTCAAGTTGTGTCGTCTGCCTGGCTCATGTGGCGCGGGGCGAAGAATCAATCACTCTCCGCCCCGCTCGTCATTACCCTCGCCGTGATTACCGCAGCAGAGTCAGGACGTTGTTCGGGATGGCGTTGGCCTGGGCCAGCACCGCCGTACCCGCCTGCTGCAGGATCTGCGCGCGGGTGAGCGCCGCGGTTTCGGCCGCGAAATCGGCATCCCGTACGCGGCTGCGCGACGCGCTCAGATTCTCCGAGGTGGTCTGCAGGTTGGCGATGGTGTTCTGGAAGCGGTTCTGGATGGCGCCGAGGCTGGCACGTATCCGGTTGACCTGGGCCATCGCGGCATCGATGATGTCGATCGCGCTGTTGGCGCCATTGACCGTGGACACGTCGACCGACGACAGCAAGGCCGAGGTGGATGCGGTGGTGGTGGTGCCCGCGACGATCACGTCGGTACCCGCGCTGGAGACGGCGGTGAACCCTTGATCCGAGTTCAGCGACACCGTACCACCGATCCGCGTGCTGTTCGTGCTACCACTGGTCAGCGCTTCGTTGGTGGAGGCCGTCGCCGAGCCGTTGACCTGGACGGTGCCGGCGCCCGAGTTGGTGAAGCCTTCGACCAGCACGTCCTTGCCATCGGCCTGCTTGATAGTGATGGAGGCCTTGTCCGCCGACAGCGTCGCCGTCACGCCGGTCTTGCCGCTGACGTCGTTGATGGCAGTGGCCAGAGCCGACAGATCGGTGGTGGTGACCTGGGCCGAAACCGCGGTCGCAGTGCCGCCGCCGTTGAGCGTGAAGCTGACCGTACCGCTCGCCGACAGGGTGCCGATGGTGGCGGTGGTGGTGGCCTTGGCCAAGACACCGGTGCTGCCCACCACTGCGTTGATGGAGGCAGCGATGGTCGAGGCCTGGTCGTTGGCAGCGACGCTGACCGTGCTCGAGCCGGAAGCACCGGCGATGGTCAGCGTCTGCGCACCGACGCCGTTTCCGGCCGCTGCGGTGTTGCCAGCGGCGGCGGTAGTCATGCCCAGACCGTCGTTGTCAGTGGCCGACTGCAGGGAGATGGTGTTGTTCTTCAGATCGTTCGCCGACGCGCCCTGCACGGAGACGCCGATGGTCTCGTTCGCGTTCGCGCCAACCTGGAACTGCTGGCCCTGATAGGTGCCGTCCAGAATCTTCAGGCCGTTGAAGGTCGTGGTGTTGGCGATGCGGTTGACTTCCTGGACCAGCTGGTTGACTTCGTCGTTGAGCGCCTTGCGGTCGGTCGCCGAGTTGGTCGCGTTCGCAGACTGGATCGCCAGCTCGCGGATACGCTGAAGGATTTCACCGCTCTGTGCCAGCGCGCCTTCGGCCGTCTGCGCCAGGGAGATGCCGTCGTTGGCGTTGCGGCGCGCCTGATCCAGACCGCGGATCTGCGTGGTGAGACGATCGGAAATCGCCAGACCGGCAGCGTCGTCGCGCGCGGAATTGATGCGCAGACCCGAAGACAGCCGCTGCAGTGCGGTCTGCAACGACCCTTGCGAGGTCGTCAGGTTGCGCTGCGCAGTCAGCGAAGCGATGTTGGTATTGATGACCTGAGACATGGAATTACGCTCCTTGTATGCCCGTTACCTGAGATTGGTTTGATTCGCTCAATCGTGAGCTAACCTATGCCTCGATTAGCGGCAAAAACTGCCAGAACTTGAGTTTCAGGAGGACTGTTCGAGGATCGCGCAAGCAGTGAAAAAGCTTTGTGAATAAAAGTGTTGCGCGCGCAAGGCGGGGCCGGAGAGGCTGCCCTGGACTACGGCAACGGGGCGGCAAACTTGAACCGTGCCGGCAATGGCGTGAACATGATCAGGAAAGCTCCTGACCGCTGAATGCGTTCACCTGCTTCGCGCACCACTGCATCTGCTCGCGCGTCATCAACGGATCCATGGGCAGGCTCAGCACCTCGCCGCTCAGCTGCTCGGCAATGGGGAGATCGCCCGCCTGCCATCCGTCCTGCGCATAGGCGCCCTGCAGATGGGGCGGCCTGGGATAGTGGATCTGGGTGGAGATGCCGTGCTGCGTCAGATGATCGCGCAGTGCATGCCGTTTCGGGGTGCGCACCACGAACAGGTGCCAGGCCTGTTCGCGCAGATCGGAACCATCGGGAAGAATCACCAGCGGATTGCGGATCGACGCGAGATAGAACTCCGCCACCTTTCGCCGTCCCTCGTGCCAGGGGTCGTGATCGTGCAGCTTGGCGCGACGGACCGCAGCCTGCAGCTGGTCCAGGCGGCTGTT
>JAHCKU010000482.1 GCA_026125625.1 Burkholderiales bacterium
GTTGCGCATGCTCCTGTATCGCGCGCTCGAGTCCCTTGTTCGCCTCGCTGTACTTGTTCGC
This sequence comes from Burkholderiales bacterium, assembly GCA_026125625.1. Lineage (GTDB taxonomy): Bacteria > Pseudomonadota > Gammaproteobacteria > Burkholderiales > SHXO01 > SHXO01. Next base: position 62 of record JAHCKU010000482.1, read on the forward strand.
CGCCTCGTTCATGGCGTTGGAATCGGCGCGCAGCTGCTGCTCCACCGCATCCAGCTGTTCACCCTCCTTGGCCAGCTTCTCGGTTTTCGGCTGCAGCACTGCCACTTCGTCGAGCAGAAGCCCGGCCTCCTCGCTCAAAGCCTTGAGCTTGAGGCGATCGGCCTCCTCGTTGGCTGCGGCCGGCGTTGCCAGCATCCAGGCCACCCAGGCAACGGCGGCAACCACGATGGGAAATGTTTTCATGCTGGCATCTGTTCTTGTCCGCCCGCTTCATCGAAGCGGAATTTTCGAATGGCTCACACCGTCGCCGGGCTCGAACACCCCCCACCTGCGCGCCCGCGCTCCTCTTCGCCGATACTCATTCCAAGGCGAATGCCGTGGAAATTAACAATTGCGATTACGATCGACCGATCCATCATGATCTGTCGGGCAATGGATACAGTCTAGCGAGGATTGCATCGTACAAGTTCTTGGTGCTGCCCGTCGAACAATTGCTCGGCACGATCCTCGGGTAACGGCCACGATCAGGATCCGGCGAGCCACTCCCGGTCGATGGGATAATGCTGTTTTTGCAACGGGCGGATTCAGCGACATGGCCACGATCACCTACCTGACAACCATCCAGTTCGATTTCGGCGTCGTCGAGACTGCCGGTGCCGAGTGCCGCCGCCTGGGAATACGGCGCCCGCTGGTGGTAACCGACACTGGCATTCGCGCCAGTGGCCTGCTCGAGCGCCTGCTGCAGCATCTGGACGCGGAGCCGGCACCGGCGGTGTACGACGGGACGCCACCCAATCCGACCGAATCAGCCGTGCTCAACGCACTGCAGTCCTATCGCGCGCACAACGCCGACGGCATCATCGCCATCGGTGGCGGTTCGTCCCTCGATCTGGGCAAGGCCGTGGCGCTGATGGCCACCCATCCAGGCCCGCTCGCGCAGTATGCTGCGGTGGAGGGCGGAGTGGCCCGCATCACCAGTGCAGTCGCGCCGCTGATTGCGATTCCGACCACTTCCGGCACCGGCAGCGAGGTCGGGCGCGGATCGGTGATCGTCCTCGACGATGGTCGCAAGCTGGGCTTGCTCTCGCCGCACCTGCTGCCCAAGGTCGCCTTGTGCGATCCCGAATTGACGCTGGGATTGCCGCCTGCCCTGACCGCGGCCACCGGCATGGATGCGATGGCTCACTGCATCGAGACCTTTCTCTCCCCTCTGGTGAATCCGCCTGCCGAAGCAATCGCGCTCGATGGCCTGGCCAAGGCCTGTACGCATATCGAACTCGCGACGCGCAACGGACAGGACCGCGAGGCGCGCTGGAACATGATGATGGCGGCGATGGAGGGAGCGATGGCGTTCCAGAAGGGACTGGGAGCGGTGCACGCTCTGTCCCACCCGCTCGGCGCGCTGCCCGGACTCAAGCTGCATCACGGCACGCTCAACGCCGTCCTGCTGCCAGCCGTGCTGCGCTTCAATGCCTCCAGCGTCGGGGACAAGATGCAGCGCCTGGCGAGCACCATGGGCCTGCCGGGCGGCACCGACGTGGCACAGGCGGTGGCCGACTTGAACCGGCGGCTCGGCCTGCCGGACGGACTGGAGGCGATGGGGGTGCCGAGGCAGGCGCTGGCAGCAGTCGCGCAAGCCGCGCCGAAGGATCACTGTCATGCGACCAACCCGCGCAAGGCCAGCGTAGCGGACTACCTGGCCCTGCTCGAGCAGTCGTACTGAGACTGCGGCTACTGCTTGACGTCGGCAGCCACCTGCAGCTTGACGATGCGATCGGGGTTGTCGACAGCCCCGTTGGCAGCGCTATCGCCCTTCTTGATGTTGTCCACGAACTCCATTCCCTGGGTCACCTTGCCCCACACCGTGTACTGACCGTTCAGGAAAGGTGCAGGGGCGAAGCAGATGAAGAACTGTGAATCGGCACTGTCGGGGTGACGCGCGCGTGCCGCCCCCACGGTGCCGCGCTCGAATGGCTCCTTGGTGAATTCCCCCGGGATATTGACGCCCGAACCGCCGGTGCCGTTGCCTTTGGGATCACCGGTCTGCGCCATGAAGCCATCGATCACGCGATGGAATACGAGGCCGTCGTAGAAGCCCTCGCGTGCCAACTGCTTGATCCGTGCGACATGCTTGGGCGCGAGATCCGGCCGTAGTTCGATGACGACGCGTCCATCCTTGAGATCGAGGTACAGCGTGTTCTCGGGATCGGCAGCTGCGGCAGTATGCGCGGCCAGTGGCAGCGTCAGCGCAGCAGCGGCAAGCAGGAATCGGAATGGTTTCATCTTGATATTCGGCGATCGTTGTCGGGCCGCGTAGTGTACAGGCTCGGCACACGTCGCATGCGTCCCAATCCGATC
>JAHCKU010000483.1 GCA_026125625.1 Burkholderiales bacterium
ACCACGAAGTCGTAGTCCGACGGCGATGCTTTCGTGTCATAGGCATTGACCGTGCAGCCCAGCAGCGCAGCGTTGTTGACGCCGTAACCCGCCATGCGCAGCTCGCGCTCGATCAGGTACAGCGACATCGCGCCGTTCTGCTGCGCATCGCCGCCGCTGGTGGAGGTGCGCTTGATGCCTTCGGACACGGCGAAGGTTTCGAAGATCACCAGGGTCGCGACCAGCGAGATGACCACGGCCACCATCAGCTCGACTATGCTGAAGCCCCGTTGTGGGCTGAGGCCGCGTCGCGGCATTCTTGAGATCGGTGCGCGCATATCCGGCTCCTCAGCAGCAGGTGATGGTTGTCGTGACGCTGTACTGATGGGGATCCGGCTGGGGATCCTTCGCTGCGTCCTCCGGCGATTGCCAGAAGATGGTCACCGTCACTTGCTCGCCGTCGACGGCGATCTGCGGCGGATGTCCGTCCGTGCCGGGCAAGGCTTCATTCACCTGGTTCAGCCACGACTTGAGTGCATCGTTCGCACTGCCGCCGTCGTAGTCGTAGCTGGCCATGTTGTCGCGGTCGACCCAGATCTGGCCGATCAACTGATTGGCCAGAAAGCTCGCGTCCGTGCGGTACTTCGCCTCGGACACACTGGCGACCGCCATCGCCTGCATGCCGACCAGCGCAAGCACGCCGAGCGAGAACAGCAGGATCGCGATCATCGACTCCAGCAGCAGCGCACCGCCCTGGGTCTTGTGGAATGCAGAACGCGGCATGAATGACTCTCCTCAGGGGCAGACGCGGGGGTCGGGATCGGCAACCGCGGGGTCGCACATCTTCATTGCGCCGCCGGGACCAACCGTGATGCGCAGGGGACGGATGCCGTCCACGACGACGGTGGATTCGACGTCCACCCGGGTGATCGAGTTGGTGCTGTCGGCGTTGGGAACAACCCAGCCCATGCCGTTGAAGGTCAGCGTGGTGGCGCCAGCCGGCTGTGTGGTGGCCTCGGCAGTGGCCGACCCTTCCGCGGGGCGGCTTTGCAATTCCTCTTCGCTGCCGTCGACCAGGGTGGTGACGGTCCAGCCGTTGTTCGCGGCCAGCTCGAACCACACCGGGGTATTGCGCTGAATGGCCTGCGCACGCGCGAACTGCATGCCGTTCAGGATCCCCTCTGCGGCATTGCGGATCTGTGCATTGGCGAGCCACGCGCTGAAGCTGGGCATCGCCACCATGATCAGCGCCGCGATGATGACCAGGGCGATCATCAGCTCGACCAGGGTCACGCCCCGTTGTATCGCGCTGCGCATCAGCAGGACCCGTCCTTCCTCACCACCCAGCAATTACCGGCCGGCTCGGTCCAGCCGGTCGGGACCGCATCAGTGGTCCGCACGTTGGATTGATCGATGGTGAAAGTGAAACCTGCTGCCGCAGTGCCGGCGTTGCCGGTCGCCGTAATGGTGTAGGTGGTCGCGTCCGGCTCGGGATCGCAAGAGAACGTGAAACGGTCCGTTGCGGCGGGCAGCGTGGCTACGGTGCCTGCGTCACAGGCGCCCTCGTAGGTACGGTTGTCCTGGAAGAACTGCTCCATCTTCACCCGCTGCCCGGCGAGCACCGAAAATGCTTCGGGCAGGGCGCCGCGGATCACGTAGTCGCGGTATGAGGGAATGGCGATGGCAGCCAGAATCGCGATGATGACGACCGTGATCATGACTTCGATAAGGGTGAAACCGCGGTGCCTGAGCATGCTTGCGACCTCGTTTGGTTCGAGTTGCCGGATCATAGAAATCCACTTGGTACAGCCGCAAAATCGGCCGATAAATGGCGATCTGGAGAGAATGAGCGGTCGGCGGCGGTGGGGAACCGCCGGTTTCCTCCCGCAAGGGATCCAGGTGTGGAGGGTCCGGAGGAGGGGGAAGCAGGGGGCTGACAGTCCCCCAGATGCGAATTAGACACAGTCCAGACGCTCGTCTATACTGAGCCGCGTCATGGAACCGAGCCGCTATTCACGCGACAATCTGGCCACCGTGCTGCGCCGGCACGGGATCAACCCCACCCATCAGCGCATCGAAATCGCGCACGCGCTGTATGCGCGCAACGAGCATCTGAGCGCCGACCAGGTGCTCGCCCTGGTCAACGAGGCGCATCCCGAAACGTCCCGGGCGACCGTCTATAACACCTTGAATCTATTCGTTCAGAAGGGTCTGATCCGGGAAGTGATCGTGGATCCCTGCAAGGTGTTCTACGACCCCAACACCGAACCGCACTACCACCTGTACGACGTGCGCACCGGCTACCTGGCGGATATCGATGCCGGCTGCGTGCAGGTGTCCGGTCTGCCGCAGCTTCCCCCGGGGGTGGTGACCGAGGGGGTGGATATCATCGTGCGGGTGCGCTCGGCGGCGTCAGCGGCCGAGCAGAGCGGC
>JAHCKU010000484.1 GCA_026125625.1 Burkholderiales bacterium
TGCTCGCGCAGGCGGGCGCGTCCGTGCGCGCTGATCCACTCGCTCGACCACGGCGGCGACAGGCGCCGATGCACCTGCACCTGCCGTGCGCCGGCTGCTTCGAGCGCCTCGCGAATGTCGCGTGCGATCATCTCGGTGGCCGGGCAGCCGGAATAGGTCGGCGTCACCACCACCTCGATCCTGCCGTCGTCGGCGTGCACCTCGCGTACGATCCCCAGGTCGCATACCGACACCACCGGGATCTCCGGATCGGGCACGGCCTCCAGCACCTTCCAGGCAGCGGCTTCGTCGAGCATCGCTTCACCACTGCGCGCCGGGATAGGCGCGCTGCAGGTACTGCATCTCGCTCAACAGATGGCCGAGATGCTCGGTGTGCACGCCCGCCTTGCCGCGCGAGCGGAACGGGGTGGCGGCCGGTGCGATCAGCGTCGCCTCCCCCAGCACCGGATCGACCAGCGCGTGCCACGGCTCTTCGAGCGAGGCACAGGTCACACCGATCCCGACGGTACTGGCGTGGTCGTCCACCGCATCGGGTGTGAACAGCTCGGCGGCATACGGCCACAACGTCTCCAGTGCCGTCTGCATGCGCTGGTGCGAATCCGACGTGCCGTCGCCCAGGCGCACGCTCCATTCGGCGGCGTGCTGCAGGTGGTAGCCGGCTTCCTTCAGGCTCTTGTGCGCGATCGCCGCCAGCCCAGCGTCGGACGAGGCGCGCAGCGCCCGCCACAACGCGACGTGGAAAGCGCTCATGAGCAGATTGCGCATCACGGTGTGGGCGAAGTCGACGTTGGGCAGCTCGACCATGGTGACGTTGCGATACGCACCCTGGTCGCGCAGGAAAGCGAGCCGGTCCTCGTCACGCCCGTGTCCTTCGATCTTTCCGGCATGCGTGAGCAGCAGGCGCGCCTGGCCGATGAGATCGAGCGCGACGTTGGCCAGTGCGAGGTCCTCCTCCAGCACCGGCGCGTGGCCGCACCACTCCGACAGGCGCTGGCCGTGGATCAGCGCGTTGTCGGCCAGGCGCAGGACGTACTCGCAGTGCGCCTGCGCCGTGGCGCCCGCTGCCTCAGCGACGGCTGTCATAGGGCTGCTTATGCCGTCGCGTGCGGCGGCTACATGTGATCGACTTCATCGGGCAGCTTGTAAAAGGTCGGATGGCGATAGATCTTGTCTTCGGCCGGGTCGAACAGCTCCGGCTTGGCATCGGGATCGGAGGCGACGATGTGGTCTGCGCGCACCACCCAGATGCTCACGCCTTCCTGGCGGCGGGTATATACGTCGCGCGCGTTCTGCAGCGCCAGCCGTGCGTCCGGCGCATGCACGCTGCCGCAGTGCTTGTGATCGAGTCCGTTGCGGCTGCGGATGAACACCTCCCACAGCGGCCATTCCTTGCGATCCATTCGTTTGCTCCTTGGACGTTGTCCTGACGGAATGACGAGTGCTTCGTCGCCCCGGCGCAGGCCGGGGCCCGACAGCGCCTTGATTCAACCTCCTGGATTCCGGCTTTCGCCGGAATGACGGGTCCACATGGCTTCCGCCGGAATGACGGTCTACGCAGCCTCCCTTTGCGCCTGCTTCGCCGCATACGCCAGCGCCGCTTCGCGCACCCACGCGCCATCCTCGTGCGCGCGCACGCGCTCGGCCAGGCGCTCGCGGTTGCACGGGCCGTGTCCGTTCACCACCGCCCAGAACTCGCTCCAGTCGATCTCGCCGAAATCGTAATGGCCGCGCGCCGTGTTCCACTTAAGTTGCGCATCGGGCAGGGCAACGCCCAGCACGCGTGCCTGCGGCACCGTGGCGTCGACGAACTTCTGCCGCAGCTCGTCGTTGGAGATGCGCTTGATGCCCCATTTCATGCTGGTCTCGCTGTGCTGCGAGGCGCCGTCGTGCGGCCCGAACATCATCAGCGCCGGCCACCACCAGCGATTCACCGCGTCCTGCACCATGTCGCGCTGCGCCTGCGTGCCGCCCATCATCGTCAGCAGCAGGTCGAAACCCTGGCGCTGATGAAAGCTTTCCTCCTTGCAGATGCGGATCATGGCGCGTGCATACGGTCCGTAGGAGCAGCGCGTGAGCGGAATCTGGTTCATGATCGCCGCGCCGTCCACCAGCCAGCCAATCACGCCGATGTCGGCCCAGGTCAGCGTCGGATAGTTGAAGATCGACGAATACTTGGCCTTGCCGGCATGCAGGGCGTCGAGCAGTTCGTCGCGCGACACGCCCAGCGTCTCGGCGGCGGCATACAGATACAGGCCGTGACCGCCTTCGTCCTGCACCTTGGCCAGCAGAATCGCCTTGCGCTTCAAGGTGGGCGCGCGCGTGATCCAGTTGCCTTCCGGCAGCATGCCGACGATCTCGCTGTGCGCGTGCTGCTGGATCTGGCGCACGAGCGTCTTGCGGTAGGCGTCGGGC
>JAHCKU010000485.1 GCA_026125625.1 Burkholderiales bacterium
TGCCTGGGCTGCTGCGGTTGGCGTACCTCTGCGCCGTCCAGCACACCGGCCCGGCCCAGGATGTCATGCAGCCGCGGCAGATGGTAGTGCGGAACAGCGGGGAAGAGATGGTGCTCGATGTGGTAGTTGACGTGATGGGGAAACAGGAACAGGCGCGCGAGGGGACGGGCGAGATTGGTGCGTGCCGCCGTCAACGGCGAGGAGCGGTCGCCGATCGCGCCATGCTCGAGCAGGGCGCGCACGCGCAGGATCACCTGCACCACGGTGAGCAGCGGCACGATCCATAGCAGCAGGTAGGCGAGCAGCGCCTGCCAGCCGCCGAGGGCGAAGATCAGCGCCGGCATCAGCACCTGCACTGCGACCATGCCCCAGCGGTCGCGCCGTGCGGCCGCGCGCAGCGCCGGTGCGGTGTCGTCCAGCGGGCGCAGGGCGGTGCCGGTGTCGGCATTGATGGCGGGATTGCCGAAGAAGTACAGGAACGTCTTCCATGCGTTCAGGCCGGTGATGTCGCCGGCCAGTTTGCGCAGCAGATATCCCTTGCCGCGCGGGTAGCCGCCGTGCAAGGCAATGTCCGGATCCTGGCTGCCGTACAGATCGTTGTGATGCAGCCGGTGCACCACGCGGTAGGAACACATGGAGATGCCGGAGATGCTGCCCAGCGCACGCCCGACCGCATCGTTGAGAACACGGTTGGAAAACAGCCGGTAGTGGGCGGATTCGTGCGCCAGGACGAACATCGCGTGCTGCTGCGTGCCGATCAGCACGATCGCCGCCAGGATGGTCAACGGATGCCACCACCACAGGGCTGCGCTGATGATCAGCGCCGTCAGCAGCAGGGTCTGCAGCAACGCTGCTGCCGAGCGCCAGTCGTCCAGCTGCGTCAGCTCGCGCAGGGTCTGTGCCGGGAGCAGGCGCGCAGGGGCACGCCGCAGGTCGTCGCGGAACTCCTCGCCGGACTTCGGTCGCAGGTCGCCCATAACGCCACAGAATACCAGCGGCGCCGTGCCGCTACACTGTAATCCGACATGCACCGCGACCCGAACGTTCACTCCACCAGCCGCTCGATCCGCCTGCTGGCTTTGGCCGCGTTCGTCTCGGGCGCCAACCTGCGCATCACCGATCCGCTGGTGCCGGTTCTGGCGGAGCACTTCTCCGCCAGCGTAAGCGCAGCCGGCGCCGTGGTCAGCGCATTCACGCTTGCCTACGCACTGTTCCAGATCGTGCACGGCCCGCTCGGCGATCGCATCGGCAAGCTGCGCATGGTCACCATCGGCATGTTCATCGCGGCGTGCGCGTCCCTGGCCTGTGCCTTCGCACCCGCCCTGCCCGTGCTGGCGCTGGCGCGCTTCCTCACCGGCATGGGGGCTGCAGCGGTGATTCCCCTGGCGCTCGCCTTCATCGGCGACAACGTCGGCTACGAGCGCCGGCAGCTGGTACTCGGCCAGTTCATCGGTGCCGTGCTCAGCGGCCAGATGCTGGGCCCGCTGATCGCCGGCGCGCTCAGCGAGGTGTTTTCCTGGCGCAGCGTGTTCGCCATCATGGCTGCGATATTCGCACTGGTGGGCCTGCTGCTCGTGCCTGGTGCGCGTGCCTCGCAGGCAGTGGTCAAGGAAGCGCGTGCACACCCGCTGGTCCAGTACCTGCAGCTTGCGCGCGACCCCTGGGTGCGCGTGGTGGTCCTGACGGTCGCGGTCGAGGGATTCCTGTTCTATGGCGCTTTCGCCTATCTGGGTGCCTACCTGAAGGCGCGCTTCGATCTGAACTACTTTCTCATCGGATTGCTCATCGCCGGCTTCAGCGTGGGGGGTGTGGTCTACAGCCTGTCGGTGAAATGGCTGGTGCCGCGCCTGCGCGAGCGCGGGCTGTCCATCGCCGGAGGAATGCTGCTGCTGTGCTGCTATCTGGGCATCGTCGTTGCAGCCACCTGGCCGTGGACCGTGCCGTTCTTTCTCCTCTCCGGACTGGGCTTCTACATGCTGCACAACACGCTGCAGACGCGGGCCACCGAAATGGCACCGAAAGCGCGCGGAATGGCGGTGTCGTTCTTCGCCTTCTGCCTGTTTCTCGGCCAGGCCGCCGGCGTGGCGGTTTTCGGGCCGGCGATCGAATATTTCGGCTACCAGCCAGTGATCGGCGTTGCCGGCGTTGCCCTGCTTGGGGTCGGCTGGTGGTTCAGCCGTCGCCTGACGCAACACGCAGCCACGGGGAAAGGCGCATGAAGGCGGCCGCTACGGGACTGCGAAAGCGGCCCATGCGGTCCATCGGCCATTGTTTGACACTCCCTCGCAGCAACTTCTATACTCCGTTCATCACTTAGACAAAGTCTAAATGTGGGTTGCGCCGACCGCCTCGATACCCACGCCAAGGGCAGTCGGTGCTTTGAAACGCCGCCCGGAAACGGGCA
>JAHCKU010000486.1 GCA_026125625.1 Burkholderiales bacterium
TTGGCCATCAGCACATAGCTCTTGAGCGCGTCGTAGAACGGCGTATCTGCGCGCTCCTGGATCTGGGCATTGAGGATCCGGTACATCCCGCGATAGTCGCGCTCTTCCCGATAGAAGTAGCCGTCGACCGCCTCGGTGAACAGTGCGTCGACCACCTCGTCCTCCTGCTCCTGGGCGATCAGGACATAGACGTCGAGTTCCGGTCGGAAGCGGTTGATCCGCTGCACCAGTTCCAGCGCCGACATCTGCAGGACGCGTGAATTGCCGCCGTCGGTCTTGAGCGTATAGAGCGTATCGTCGACGATGACGGCCTGGATGTCGCCGTCTTTCTCTATCGCCTTGAGCGCGTCGCGTGCGGTGGTCACGCCGGTGAAGACGATACCGAGCGGGTTGTCCAGGCTCTTGGCTGCAGCGTTGAGGCCCTTGATCAGTTCCCTCAGCACCACGCCCTCGTCGTTGATGACGAGGATACGGCTGACCGGCTTGCGCATGCTCACAATCTCATGCGCCAGGCAGTCGGAGTGCTGGTCGATGCCGGGGCTGGACCGGCCCGACCTGGCGCCATGCCGTGGAACATGTCATCCCCGCCGTCTTCGTGGGATGCATGGACGATGGCCCTGTATCGGAGAAAGGGATGACTGCCCGCTGAACGTGCGCTGGATGGTACGTGGCGGGAAGCCGGGAGGAATCGAGATTTCGATGCGTGGGGTGACAGGAGGGCCTGGGCTGTGCCGTCAGGCAGCAGCAGGCATGACACCGTCCCTCGATGACCAGACTGCTTGTGAGCCTGCCCACGCAGCGCTGGTTTACGGCAAGGCCTTGATCGCCGCCTGCAGGCGGCTCTTGTAACGATCCGCGGTATTGCGATGCACGACCCGCTTGGCCGCGACCGCGTCGATCTTGCCGCGTTCGGCATCCAGGACAGCCTGTGCGGCCGCCTTGTCGCCGCCGGCAATCGCCTTGCGAACCTTTTTCACGGACGTACGCAGCATCGAATGCAAGGCATCGTTGCGCGCACGGCGGGTTTCCGACTGGCGGGCACGCTTGCGCGCCTGCGCGGTATTGGCCATTTCCGCTCCTTGGAAGCTGACAATTCGCTGAAAAAAGCGTTTCTGCGTGCCCGGGCGCCCCGCCCGTGAGGCTCGCTTGCCGCGTTTCCCAACAACCTGCTAAGGCTTTGAAAAAGGGCGAGATGATACCTGTCGATCGGGCGCCACGCAAGAGGATCGGGGCGATATTTGGGGTATGCTTCGCACCGCCACGTGCCCCCTGGCACGAATCCATCGCCTTCATCTCGTTCCGACATTTCCGAGCTGGAGTACTCGCCATCATCGGTCCGCGTTCGACCCCGTCCGTGCATCATTCATGAACCTGCTCAGGTCGCTCGTCACGGTCAGCGGGATGACCATGATTTCGCGCATCCTCGGATTCGTGCGCGACGTCGTCATCGCACGTGCTTTCGGCGCGGGTCTGTACACCGATGCCTTCTTCGTCGCCTTCCGGCTACCCAACCTGCTGCGCCGGGTGTTCGCCGAAGGTGCCTTCTCTCAGGCGTTCGTACCGATCCTGGCCGAATACAGAACGCAGCGTGGCGCCGGCGAGACCCGGCAACTGGTGAATCACGTCGCCGCACTGCTGGCGCTGGCACTGTTCGGCGTCACGGTGATCGGCGTCCTGACCGCGCCGCTGATCATCTACGTCACGGCGCCGGGGTTCGCCAATGTCCCGGAAAAGTTCGACGTCACCGTGGCCCTGCTGCGCGTGACCTTTCCGTACATTCTGTTCATCTCGCTGGCCTCGCTGGCAGGCGCCATCCTGAACAGCTTCGGACGCTTTGCCATACCAGCGTTCACGCCCACCCTGCTGAACGTCGCCTTCATCGTCTTTGCGCTGTGGCTCGCACCCTGGTTCGATCCGCCGGTGATGGCGCTGGCCTGGGCGGTGTTCGTGGGGGGGCTGCTCCAGCTCGGATTTCAGTTGCCCTATCTGGCCCGGCTCGGCCTGCTGCCGCGTCCCCGCCTCGCGTTCGGCGATCCGGGCGTGTGGCGTGTCCTCAAGCTGATGGGGCCGGCGATTTTCGGCGTGTCGATCGGTCAGATCAGCCTGCTCATCAATACCATCTTCGCCTCTTTCCTGATCACCGGCAGTGTCTCCTGGCTGTACTATGCCGATCGTCTGATGGAATTTCCCACCGGCGTGCTCGGTGTGGCGCTGGGCACGATCCTGCTGCCGAGCCTGTCGCGCAGTTTTGCGGAAAACAGCACCGAGGAGTACTCGCACTTGCTGGACTGGGGTCTGCGCCTGACCTTGATGCTGGCATTGCCGGCCGCGCTCGGGCTCGCCATCCTGGCGGTGCCGCTGATCGCGACGCTGTTCCATCACGGCCAGTTCAGCGCGCA
>JAHCKU010000487.1 GCA_026125625.1 Burkholderiales bacterium
CATCGTCCCGCGCCTGACCGACTACATCCGTCTGCCCTGCAAGTCGCCGCACTTCGATCCCGATTGGGCCACCAACGGCCACATCGATGCCGCCGTGAACATGGCGCACGCCTGGTGCCAGGCGCAGGCGCCGGACATGCGCTGCGAGATCATGCGTCTGCCCGGCCGCACACCTGTGCTGGTATTCGAGATTCCTGCACGCGGCGGTGCCTCCGGCACCGTGCTGATGTATGGACATCTGGACAAGCAGCCGGAGATGGTCGGCTGGCGCGAGGGCTTGGGGCCGTGGGTGCCGGTGCTGCAGGACGGCCGCCTGTACGGCCGCGGCGGGGCCGACGACGGCTATGCCGTATTCGCGTCCTTGGCCGCGGTGCAGGCGATGCAGGCGCAGGGCGCGCCGCACGCGCGCATCTTCGGCCTGATCGAATGCTGTGAGGAAAGCGGCAGCTACGACCTGCCGGCCTATCTCGAGGCGCTGGCACCGCGCATGGGCCAGGTCGATTTCGTCATCGGACTCGACTCCGGCTGCGGCAACTACGAGCAGCTGTGGGTGACCACCTCACTGCGCGGCCTGGCTGCCGGTACGCTGAGCGTGGAGGTGCTGGGTGAAGGCGTGCACTCGGGCGATGCCAGTGGCGTGGTACCTTCGTCCTTCCGCATCGCGCGCCTGCTGCTCGATCGCCTGGAGGACGCCGCCAGCGGCCGCATCAAGCCCGCGGCTTTCCACTGCGAGATTCCCGCCGAGCGCGTGCAGCAGGCGCAGCAGGCCGGGCAGATCCTTGGCGACAGCGTGCACGGCAAGTTTCCGTTTGCGGGTGGCACGCAGCCGATGACGACCGACTTCGGCGAAGTCGTGCTCAATCGCACCTGGCGTCCGTTCCTGTCTGTGGTCGGTGCCGACGGCCTGCCCGCGATCAAGGACGCCGGCAATGTGCTGCGCCCACGCACTGCACTCAAGCTGTCGTTGCGCCTGCCGCCGCTGGTCGATGCGCAAGCCGCCAGCGCGGTGCTCAAAGACGTGCTCGAAGCCGATCCACCCTATGCTGCGCGCGTGCGCTTCGAAGCCGACCAGGCCGCCAGCGGCTGGAGTGCGCCGCCCACTGCGCCGTGGCTGCAGCAGGCGCTGGACGCGGCCTCGCGCACGCACTACGGCAAGCCGGCGGCGATGATGGGCGAGGGCGGCACCATTCCGTTCATGGGCATGCTCGGCAAGCACTTCCCGGACGCGCAATTCCTCATCACCGGCGTGCTCGGTCCGCAGTCCAATGCGCACGGGCCCAACGAATTCCTGCACGTGCCCTATGCCAAGAAGCTGACGGCGTGCGTGGCTCAGGTGCTGGTTGCGCACGCACGGCGTTGAGATGGCCCGCTCCGCCGCACGGTTGGGAACATCCCTCGCCAAACGGCGGATGCTGCTTCGATTCGTGCTTGCGGCGCCCTTGCTCCATCTCGCGCCGCCGTTGCGCGCGCAGAGCGGCAAGTGGCCGAGGAAGCCCGTCAAGCTGGTGCTGGGCTATCCACCCGGTGGTGCAACCGACGGCATCGCCCGGCAGGTTCAGGCCAGGATGGAAGCGCAACTCACGCAGCCGCTGATCTTCGACTATCGCGCGGGTGCCGGGTCGACCATCGCCGCCGACTACGTGGCGCGGGCGGCCCCCGACGGCTACACGCTGCACATCGTGGACTCCGGCGCGCTCACGATCTCGCCCAATGCGCGCAAGCTGAACTACGATCCGTTGTCCAGCTTCACGCCGATCGGGCCGATCTGCAACGGAGGCACCGTGCTGGTGGCGCATCCTTCGCTCCCGGTGCGCGACTTGGCGCAGCTCCTCGTGCTGTTGAAGGCGAAGCCTGGCGCGTTGACCTTCGGTACTGCAGGCGTCGGCGTTCCCGGCCATCTCGCCGCGGAGCTGTTCCAGGCGATGTCGTATACCGAGATGGCGCACGTGCCCTACAAGGGCGGCGCGCAGGCGATGGTCGATCTGATCGGCGGACAGGTGCCGCTGCTGTTCGCCTCGATGGGCTCCGCCGTTCCCTACATCGCCAGCGGCAAGATCAAGGCGCTGGGCGTGACCTCCGCGCAGCGCGCGACTGCGCTGCCTAGCGTGCCGACCATCGCGGAGCAGGGCCTTGCCGGCTACGAGGCGACCACATGGTTCGCGCTCGTGGGGCCGGCGAAGCTGCCGGCCGAAGTCGTGTCCCGGGTCGGTGACGCGCTGGCCGATGCATTGACCGACACCGCAGTGCGTACTGCCATCACCGGCCAGGGCTACGAGCCTGCACCCGGCACTCCGCAGCAGCTGCACGCAAGCATCCAGGCCGATCTGACCAAGTGGCGCAAGGTCATACGTGACCGCAAACTGGAGATCGAGTAAATAAGCGGCCAGGCGGTGTGG
>JAHCKU010000488.1 GCA_026125625.1 Burkholderiales bacterium
AGCGCGCGCCGCAGGCCGCCTTCGAGCGCGACGCGGTTGCGGATACGAGCAGTCATTTCCTCCCGATAGAACTGATAGCTGTTGCGCCCCATCTCCTTTGCGCGATGCATTGCCACATCGGCAAGGCGTACCAGAGATTCCGGATCGGTGGCATCGTGGGGATACATTGCCGTGCCGATGCTGGCCGTTACGGTGATCTCGTTCCCCTGGATCTCGCAGGGCTCGCTCAGACTGCGCTGCAGGCCGGCGATTGCTTCATGACCACGTTCCTCATCGCCTTGGTCACTCAGCACCACCACGAACTCGTCGCCCGCTACCCGGGCAACGGTGTCGCCCAGACGCACGCAGTCGCTGAGCCGCCTGGCAACTTCGACCAGCAGCGCATCCCCGATCACGTGTCCCAGGGTATCGTTGATGAGCTTAAAGTTGTCCAGGTCGACGAACAGCACCATCGCCGGCCGGTCGTATCTGTCGGCGGCGGCGATGGCCTGGTCCAGTCGGTCGCGAAGCAGATTGCGATTCGCCAGGCCGGTCAGTGCGTCGTAGTTGGCCTGACGCTCGAGCTGCTCCTGGTAGTGCTTCATGTCCGTCACGTCGTGCAGCACCCCGACGAAATGAGTGACAGCGCTGCTGTCCGGACGGCGTACCGGCGTGACGTACAGTTCGTTCCAGAACAGCGAGCCGTCCTTGCGGTAGTTGCGCAGCAGCGCACGCGCCTCGTGCCCCTGATCGAGTGCCAGGCGAACCTTTCTCAGGTCCTGCTGTGTACGGTCATCACCTTGCAGAAAGCGGCAGTTGCGTCCCAGCACCTCATCGTGTGCATAGCCGGTGATGCGTTCGAAGGCAGGGTTGACGTAGACGATCGGCGCACCGTCCTTCTGGTCGCCGGTGATGATGATGGGATTGATGCTCGATTCGATCGCCTGCTGCGTGAGGCGAAGCGCTTCCTCGGCTTGTTTGCGTGCGGTGCGCTCGGTGCGCTCGGTGATTGCGCGCGTGACCGCCGCCGGCAGCCGCGACAGCCTCGTCTTGAGGACATAGTCGGTAGCCCCTTCGCGCAGGCTCTCCACCGCGCGGTCTTCGCCAATCGTGCCGGAGACGAAGATGAACGGCGTCCCCGGCTTGAGCACCCGTGCGATGCGCAAGGCCGAGAGCCCGTCGAATCCGGGCATCGAAAAATCGGCCAGAACGACGTCCGGTTCGAAGCTCACCAGGGCTTGCCGGAACTGCGCCTCGGTTTGCACACGGCATGTCTGGCAATCAAGGCCTGATCGTCGAAGCTCGCGCGTCGCCAGTTCGGCGTCAGTATCGATGTCCTCGAGCAACAGGACCTTCAGTTCAGATTCCGCCATCCTTTCCCCCTAGCCCGGAATCTTGTTCACTACCAGCCAATAGCAGCCTGCTTTGGCCACTTCCTCCAGAAAGTTCTTCATGTCCACCGGCTTGACGATGTAGCTGTTCACGCCGAGGCGATAGCTCTCGACGATGTCGCGCTCCTCGGCGCTCGAAGTGAGCATGACCACCGGGATTGCCTGAGTGAGCGGATCGCTCTTCAAGGTGCGCAACACCTCGATGCCGTCGATCTTGGGAAGCTTCAGATCCAGCAGCACCAGCTTGGGATGGCCGTCGCCGCGACCGGCGTAGGCGTTCCTGCGATAGATGAAATCCAGTGCCTCCGCCCCATCCTTGACCCAGGTGACGTTGTTGGCCAGCCCCTTGCGCTTCAGCGCCCGCAGGGTCATCTCGGCATCGGTATCGGAGTCTTCGATCAAGAGAATGTCGACTGCCTCAAGCTCCTTCATCATCCATTTCCCCCCGTGGAAGTAGAAAGTAAAACGACGCACCGGCACCCGGTTCGCTTTCGGCCCAGACCCGACCCCCATGTCGGACGACGATCCGCTGAACCAGAGCGAGGCCAACGCCGGTCCCGGAAAATTCATCGGCGCTATGCAGCCGCTGGAATACGCCAAAGAGCTTGTCGTAATAGCGCATGTCGAAGCCCACGCCGTTGTCCCGCACTTCGTACAGCGCCTGCCCGTCTTCGATCCGGCCGTGTATCTCCACCGTGGGCTGCTCACGGGTGGCGCTGTACTTCACGGCGTTCGAGATGAGGTTGATCCATACCTGAAAAAGCAGGGCGCGATCACCCCAGGCGTCCGGCAACGAGCCGATCATCAGGGTAGGCGTTGCCCCATGGCGTTCGGCGGACACGGTCTGAAAAGCCTCTTCGACCAGCGGGCGCATATGCACCCGATTTGCGCTCATGACCTTGCGACCCACCTGGGAGAAGGCAAGCAGGTCATCGATCAGCTGTCCCATCTTGCTGCCGCTGGTGCGGATCACCTGCAGCAGCCGCCGGCCCTCGTCGTCCAGGCGTTG
>JAHCKU010000489.1 GCA_026125625.1 Burkholderiales bacterium
TCTGTCCGTTGCGTTCGAGCGCGATGCGTTTTCCGGTCAGTTCGAGGCGCTCGACCAGCTGCGCGACGGTGATCGTCTCGTCGAACCGGCGCGGCTCGCCGTTGATGGTCAATGCGATCATTTCGCAGGAAATTCTAGCACGCGGCCGAATGCCGGCTCCTTTCTGCAGCGCACGCGGCAGGTCCTTCAGCTGCCTGCCGGCGGTTACATTCCAGCAACATGGCGCAACGCAGCCGACAATCGGCCGATACCGGCGTTGCGTAGCATGGTGCTGCATCTGTGATGGTTGTCAATTTCCACGATCACGAACACGGAGGCCGCCATGCTGACTGCCCTCACCGCTGATCACGCGCCGAGCGCACGCCCGGTGAACGACCGCGCACGCTACGCGCGTGCGATCGAGGCATCCAGGCGAGCGCGCTGGGACATCGACGTCGACGTCATCCGCGGACGCAATCTGGATCTCTCCCACAAATTCCTCCCCGACGGGCTGTCGCGCATGCGCCAGTTCTCGTTTCTCTCTCCCGCGCAGCAGCTGTTGATGAGCCAGGTCCAGGGACGCACCTACGCCAACATCTTCGGCCTGGTGGAGCGCTTCATCGGCACCAAGGTGCTGCAGCTGTCCGGCAATCACTGGCTGGGCGACCAGACCGCCCTGGAGGCGCTGGTGCGCTTCAGCGACGAAGAGCTCAAGCATCAGGCGCTGTTCCGCCGTCTCGAGGCCATGATGGCCGCGTGCATGCCGCCCGGCTACCGCACGGTCGCCGATCCCAATGACGTCGCCTGCGTGGTGCTGAGCAGGAGCACCTGGTCGGTGCTGGCGCTGACCTGCCACATCGAGCTGTTCACCCAGGCGCACTACCTGCGCAGCATCCAGCCCGACGACTCGCTTTCACCGCTGTGGAAGGACGTGTTCAAGTACCACTGGATGGAGGAGGCGCAGCACGCCGTGCTGGACGAGCTGGAATGGACGAGTGAGGATCGCGAGCTGACCATGCGCGAGAAGGATCTGGCGGTGAGTGATCTGGTCGCGCTGGTGGGTGCGGTGGACGGCATCCTGCAGGCGCAGTCCGTCGCCGATGCCGAGTACTTCATGCGGATTGCCGGCGTTCCGGCCAGGGATGGAAGCGCGGTGCGCGCAGGCATGCTGAGCGCCTACCGCTGGCAATACATCCTCTCCGGCGTGCAGCATCCGCATTTCGTCAAGCTGCTCACGGCCATGACCAGCGATGCGCAGATGGACTACATCCAGTCGGTGCTCGCTTCCCTGTTTACGCACTGATCACATCGGACGCCGCGCTCTCCGGGGAGAGCTGGCGTCTCCTGCCTGCCGGCTTATCCTGCTGCGTCCGTGGCCGTGGTCTTGCTCGGTGCCAGCACGCGCGTCAGTAGCGCGCGCAATGCACCGGGCTCGATCGGCTTGGGCAGCACTGCCAGCACACCGCAGCGTTCCAGGTCGGTGCTTTGCAGATTGTCACCGTAACCGGTGTAGAGCACGATCGGCAGGCCGGGGCGAAGTGCGTAGAGATGGCATGCCAGGTCCAGACCGGTCATCCCGGGCATGGTGTGATCGGTGATGACCGCATCGTAGTGCGTCAGATCGCGCTCGATGTCCTCACGCGCGGTTGCCGCGCTCTCGTGCGCGCTCACCTCGAGGCCCCAGCCTTCCAGCAGCTCGCTCATGAACTGTCGCACCAGGGGTTCGTCATCCACCAGCAGCACACGGCCGCTCAGCTGTTCCCGCGTGACGCGCGCCGCCTGGCGCGAGGTCGGAGACGGCGTTTCGGCCACCGGCTGCGAGATCGGAGGAAGCATGACGCGGAAGGTGGTGCCGCGGCCGACGTCGGTTTCCAGCACGATGTGCCCGTTGTGCTCGTGCACGATGCCGTGCACGGTCGCCAGCCCCATGCCGCTGCCTTGGCCGACTTCCTTGGTGGTGAAGAAGGGATCGAACATGCGCTCGCGCACCTCGGGCGGAATGCCGTTGCCGCTGTCCTGCACCGTCAGCTCGATCATGCGTGCGGCGCGCACGGACTTGCGGCACGATGCGCATTCGTAATCGATGTTTTCGGTGAGGCCCACCGACAGGCGGATCGTGCCCGCCCCGTGCATGGCATCGCGCGCATTGATGCACAGGTTCATCAGCACCTGATCCATCTGCACGCTGTCGACCAGCGCCGCGGGCACGTTTTCATCGATGCTGGTACGCAGTGCCACCGTGGAGGGCAGCGTCGAGCGCAGCAGCTTGACCGACTCCTTGAGCAGCGCCGGAATGGCGACCGGCTTGCGCTCGCCGCGCTGGCCGCGGCTGAAGGTGAGCATCTGGCGGATGAGATCGCGGGCGCGGTTGGCCGAGAGTTGGGCCTGATCCAGGTAC
>JAHCKU010000049.1 GCA_026125625.1 Burkholderiales bacterium
CAGGCGCGCGCGTCCCCGCGGGCCGCCGAGCAGTTCCGAAGCACGGTTGGCCAGGACTTCGTTGACGTTCATGTTGAGCTGGGTGCCGGATCCGGTCTGCCACACCGACACCGGGAATTCTTCCCGGTGCTCCCCTGCGAGTACCTCGTCCGCGGCGCGACGGATCCCCTCGGCCACCTCGGGCGGGAGCAGGCCGAGACGAGCGTTGAGCGTGGATGCGGCGCGCTTGATAAGCACCACCGCACGGATCATCTCCGGCGGAAAACGCTCACATGAAATGGCGAAATAGTGTAGCGAGCGCTGCGTGCTGGCACCCCAAAGGCGAGACGCCGGAACCATGATTTCGCCCATGCTGTCGTATTCGGCGCGTGTTTCCATTTCCAGCTCTCGAAGAAAAAGTGAAGCCGTGAAATCTGACAATTGCCTCGGAGAATCTCCACCGGGCGGAGTTCCGAGAGCGCGTCAAACGGCACGGCTTCGCAGTATTGTCAGCAGCGTGCGTGCCGACCCGGGTCGAAAGTGTATAACACGAGCGAATGTACGAACGGCAGTAAATCTTGCATGCCCACGATGAGCTCGGACAGACGGATAGGGCGAGAAAAATCGGCACCCGTGCGAGCACCGGAGCCGAACGGCATCGCTCGCGTAATCGAAGGAGGAGGAAACGATCACGCAAGTCTGCATCCGGAGCTAGGGAAGCTCTGCACAACTATCACGATGCGCGTACCTCTTAGAGGTGGAATGACGTGGAACGGAGAATGCTGAGGCCACTCGCATGACTACTCTCGTACTGAACGATGCCGAACTATACGTCGAGCTGAATCGGCTCATTTGCGCAGCGCTCGACACTCGCAGGAAGCTCCTGGCGTGCAGCCTGCGAGGGGGTACCCAACTGATCGGATTCATTGCCCGCAGCAGTGCCAGTGCGCTGGCCGTCGCTGCGCACGAGCTGGCGGATCTGGTGCATCGCCTGGGCGGGCGGCCGGCAACGGAGGCTCGGCGGGAGGAAGCGGTTGCATTGCCCGTGCCGAGCGTGGTGCAGGAGCAGGATCCGCTGCAGACGTGCGAACATGCAATTGCCGAAGTCGCCTGCGAGTATCGCGATACGCTCGAATGGAATCTGCCGGAGCCCGCACAGGAAGTCCTGATGCGGCAATTCAGCATCCTGATCGCGAATTACGAACACGTGAAGGCGTTGCGCGAGCGCCTGCAGCGGGCGGGCAGCAGGAGAAATTCGGGTGCCGTCCAGGAAAGCTCTGAACCGCCGCATGCGTAATCCCCTGTATGCCCTCGTGCTGCCATCTGCGCACGAAGTACTATGGCGGTGTGCGGATGGGTCGTGCTATGTTGCATGCCATGTCACCTGAGTCGGTCACAAGCGCGGCTCGGCCCGAATCATCGGCCTTGCCGCCCTCGGAAGCGCATGACGAGCCGGTCGGGGTGCTGCTGGCCGCTCTGTTCTCCGCCCTCTCGCACGACATGCGCACCGGAATCAACGGCATCGGGGTGTGGACACACATTCTCGAACGTCTGGCCGATCCGACCGCCGCCCGGGCGGTGGAAGGCATTCGTCGCTCCATCATCCAGCAATCGGACCTCGCTCAAGAGATCTCCGACTTTGGTCGAGAGGTTTTCGCGGCTGCCGGCGAGGCGCCTTGCGACATGGTCGCCGTGATCCGGGAGGCACCGGGCGATCCACAGTCTGGAATCATGCCGCTTCCGGTGCAGATGCACTTGCCGACCGGGCCACTGATCGCCGCCGTACCGGTCCGCGCATTGCGTATGCTGCTGCGCTTGCTGCTACGCGATGCATTCGCCACCTTGTCTGCCGACGGGACGCTCGAAATGCATGTCATCGACGATTCCGAAGGCGATTGCTGGCAAGTGTGCATCGACACGCGCGAGCCGGGAGGACTCTATCCGGAAGCGCACACGCGCCGGCCTCTGCGGCAGACGCTCGCGCTGCTGGGTGCGCATGCACACGGACTTGCGCTCGAGCTCACTTCTGCGCGTCGCTGCCTCCATCTGCCCAGGGCAGCAGACCCCTCCTCCTGATAGAAAGCTCTCGGAGCTGCCCCCAACGAAGTGCCTGCGTACGGTGGGCATCGCGCGGCACATCGATTGCTGAAACTCGTGCGTCCATGCGATCGCATGGGCATCGATGGTTTCACCACACGACGGAGGGCTCGCTGATGAGATTCATACGTATTCTTGCACTGCTGCTCGTCGCCGGCTTTGGCGCCGTGCAGATCCAGGGTTGCGCTGCAACCGACACACGTCGGTCGACCACGGAAACGGTTGACGACGGCGTGGTTACTGCGCGCGTGAAGACGGCATTGCTGCAGGACAAGGATGTGAGCGGCCTGGCCGTGAATGTCGATACCTATCGCGGTGTGGTGCAGCTCAGCGGGTTCGTGGACAACCAGAATCAGGTCGACAAGGCGGCTTCCATCGCAGAGCAGGTGCCGGGCGTGGTTTCGGTGAAGAATGGCTTGCGCGTAAAACCTCAGAGCTGAACGAACGATACCCGCATCGACAGCGGCCGCGCTCCCTCGCCGTGCGACGAGAAGACCGCGGCGCGCTGGATCCCTCCTTGATCATCTCCGGAAAAAAGCCACTCTCTATTCCGCGCGCAGGTCGCAGCGGCATGTACGTTGCTCGTCACCATGGAAGGCTTTTTCATTTGATTCCAGGAGGGACATCATGAGCAAATCATCGTGGGTAATGCTGGTCCTGGCTGGCGGCCTCAGCCTGGGCGGTTGTTCGACATGGGACAAGCTGGATCAGTCGGAGAAAGGTGCGGTCATCGGCGCGGGCGCGGGTGCTGCCGGCGGTGCGGCGGTTTCCGGTGGCAGTGCGCTGGGAACCGCAGCTGGCGCCGCAGTGGGTGGTGTGGTGGGCCACGAAGTCGGCAAGCGGCGCGACGACCGACGCGACGACTGAACGAGCCGTATCGCCGGCCGCGGCGAATCGAATGCGGCCGGGCCATTTGCATACTCGGAGCTTCCCCGGGGGGGGAAGCTCCGAACAAGGCCCTGCTTTCCTAGGGATACTTGTGCAGAGTTTCCCCTAGCTCAGGCGTCGCAACTCCACATTGGGCAACTGCATGAGGCGACGGTACTTGGTGACCGTGCGCCGGGCCACCCGTACGCCCTGCTCGGCCAGCATCTCCGCCAGGCGCGCATCCGACAGCGGCTCCTCCGGCTTCTCGGCTTCGATCAGCTCGCGAATCAGCGCGCGAATGGCAGTGGCCGAGCACACACCACCGCTCGAAGTCGACAACTGGCGGGAGAAAAAATGCTTGAATTCGAACAGCCCGCGCGGCGTGGACATGTATTTGTTGTTGGTCACGCGTGATACGGTCGATTCGTGCAGGCCCAGCTCATCCGCGATCTGCTTGAGGGCGAGCGGACGCATGGCCACTTCACCGTAGTCGAGGAATTTCTTCTGGCGCTCGACGATCGCCTCGGCCACGCGCTGGATGGTGGCGAAGCGCTGCTCGGCGTGTTGCGGATCAGCCAGCGCGCCTCCTGCAGTTGCTGGCTGAGCGGGGAGCCGCCATCGCGCGGCGAGCGGCGGAAGATGTCGGCATAGACGCGATTGACGCGAATACGCGGCAGCACGGCGGGATTGACCGTGCACATCCACTTGCCACGAATCTTGCGCACCATGACATCGGGAACGATGTAGCGCACGCCATCGTCTCCGTACTGAGTTCCGGGACGCGGATCAAGCTTGCGGATGAGTCCCAGCGCGCCGCGCAAGGCGTCCTCGTCGCAGCTCTCGATGCGTTGCAGGCGCGCCACCTCGCGCCGCGCGACCAGTGGCAGGTGCTCGCGCGCCACCCGACGCGCCAGTTCGCGATAAGGCGTGTCCGGGGGCAGCGCCTGCAGCTGCAGATCCAGGCACTCGGCCAGGTCACGCGCCCCAACCCCGCAGGGCTCCAGGCATTGCACCAGACGCAGCGCGGAGCGCAGGTCGTCGGGCTCCACCGGCGGCTGGAGGTCGCTGTCGGCCATCGCCGTCGCCAGCTCTTCCAGGCTCTGGCGCAGATAACCGTCGTCATCCAAAGCCTCGATGATCACGTGTGCGAGCACGCGATCCCGCGGCTCGAGCTGCGCGATCATCAGCTGGTTGCGTAGATGGTCGCGCAGGCTGATGGAGGACTCGATCCAGTCGGTCCAGTCGGATTCGGAATCATCGCCATTGCGCGTGCTGTTGGTGCGCTCGCCATAGGAGTCGGACATCGCCGGTCCGGATTCGTAGCTCTCGTCGGCGACACTCGGTGAGGGCTCCTCCGGCACCGCCTCTGCAGCGGTGGAGAGGTCATCGTGAGTACCCGCGATTCCCGGCGCTTGCGGTTCCTCGATCTCGTCTTCTTCGAGGAAGGGATTGCTGACCAGTGCTTGCCGGATTTCCTGGGCAAACTCCAGGGCGGATAGCTGCAGCAGCCGTACCGACTGCTGAAGACGCGGCGACAGCGCCAGCGTCTGCCTCGTCTTCAAGGACAATGTGCGTTCCACGGAAGGCCTCCTCATTCTCGTTAGCCACACCGGCAGCGCAATGTGTGTGCCAATTGGAGCACGCGCTCGACTACGAATGTAAGTCCACGACATGCAACGATTTTCACGCTCTCGAAGGCAACGCGAAAGACGCGCACGGTACATGCCGGAGGATCCGATCCTGTATTTTTTTCAGGACAGGCAATATCCTCTTGCTCCAGGCTCTGACATGCAGAACATTCCGTGGTTGCCGCGCGAGCGGTTGTGGGTCCGCCCATCATCGCTGGTCGCGCGCGATGTCGTGCATGGCAGGCGGTACGTGGCTTGCGGGGACATGGGCTATATCGCTCGATCGATCATATGGAGGGAACAGCCATGACCCGGCAGACAGGCAGCAAGGATCCGAAAGACAAAGCGCGTAGTCGAATCGAAGGCGAGGGCAGCTATAGCGGAACGAAGCAGTACAACGAGGCTACCCGAGAATTCATCGAAGAGGGCAAGGTCGGGCAAGCGGCACGCAAGGCGGCGCCGGCTACACCGGAGGAAGCCCGCGAGCTGGAAGCGGCGGAGCGTGCCGGCAAGGCGCGGGCGAAAGAGGAAGATCCAGCGTTGAGAGGCGGCGGCGGGACCAAGTGAAGTGATGGGCGGGCCGCCGCATGTCGTCGAAGACATGCAGGGCACGCGCTGACCGGCAGCGGAAGTATGCGTAATTCAATGCACGAAAAAAGAGAGGTTCTCCCCTAGGGTAGGGAGAACCTCCCGGCCGGTCGTTGCGGCCGGCCATCTCGAGCGATCGTTCGAGGGACGTCGGGGGCGGGCTTCAGCTCGCCGAAACCTCGATGCGGTTTTCCACCGCCTGCACGCCTTCGACATTGCTTGCCACTTCCGCTGCGCGTAAAGCCTGCGCCTGATCCGGTACGCGCCCGGTGAGGATGACCGTTCCATCCTGCGTTTCGACTGAGATGTCCGTGCCGCTGATGCCGTCGGCTGCCAGCAACGCAGCTTTGACCTTGGCCGTCACGGTGACATCGTCCATTGCAGCGCCGAGGGTAGTTTGGTCCTCCGGCAGCGCCGGGGCCTCGGCGGTGGTATCTGGCGGCATGCCGGTGTCAGCGGATCCGGTGGTGCTGGAAGCGTCGTCGGTGCGGTTGCAGCCGGTAATCGCCAGTGCGGCGAGCAGTGCAAGGACGGGAACGCCGTACATTCGTTGCTTCATGTCCACTTGCTCCTCTTTTGATGAGAGAAAAATCGGCCGCGGCCAGGACGACCGCAGCATGTCGCATCACGTCATTCCCAGTAGGGACGGGTCCCGTAGTAGCTGTGAACGCGCGTGTCGAACTCGGTGTTGGCCATGCTCGGCCAATGGTCCTTGTCGAATCCCGGCGCGTCGCGCAGCCGTTGCTTGTCGACATCCAGGACGAAACACTTGTTGTCGGTATCCAGCGTCAGTGCGCCCCACGGGATGGCAAAAAGTTTTTCGCCCATACCGAGAAATCCGCCGCTCGACATCACCGCATAGGCAATGCGCCCACGGGGCACGTCGATCATGATCTCGTCGATCTCACCAAGATTCTCGCCCTGCCGGTTGACGACCTTGTCCCCCTCGAGCGTGCTCGCTGTCATCAGGCGCGGACCGGGGCCGGAAGCATTCTCGTACTGCCCTGTTCCTTCGATGCGTGCGCCCTGCTCGCTGCTGCCCGAGCCAGCACCACCCGAGCTGCTGCCGCTGTAGCCGCCGCTGACGCTCCCGCTGCTTCCTGCGGTGCCGAGGCCAGCACTGGCACGACTGGCGCCCGTACCGGTCTTGTCATCTCGCATACCGTCTTTGAAATCGTTCGCCATGTTGCTCTCCTGATTGGATGAATAGTAACCGTGCCGCATCACGACATCGCACGATCGGATGAATGATGAGGATCCGGTTTGCTCATCAAGGCAGTTGGCAAGCGCTGTGCCCACGATCCGGCATGCGGCCTGCTCGTCGACATCGATGATCCTGTCGTTCGTGGTTGCAGGCAATGAGTGAGTGCGCCGCTGGCGTCAGGTTTTCCCATCCTGAAACGGAGACGAAGATGAACGAGACCGAGAATTTTCAATACCCGACGTCGGATATGGCTCGTCGCGGAAATGGATCAGATACGCATTCTGCTCGCATGACGGCCGCCATGCGCGAGTCGCTGTCCCATGCCAGGCAAAAATTGGAGGATACCGTGGCCACGGCACATCAGCGCTCGCGCCAAATGGCGGATACGACCTCGGATTACATTCAGCGCTGGCCGTTCAGCGCGATTGCCGTGGCAGCCGGCGTGGGCTTGCTGGTCGGCTGGTTGCTTGCCACCCAGATACGCGAGGAGCAGCGCTCCGCCATGCGGGCGCGCAGCCGCTGGCATTGAGCCGGGGCATATGACCAGTACCGCGTCATGCGGGCTCACGCTGCAGACCCGCGCGCATCCCAAATCACGCGTGCACGCCGCCGCCGGGAGTGTGGATCAGCCTGCGCTGCGGCAGCGGCAGCACGTTGTCGCGGCGTTGCGCGATGGTCTCGAGCAGCTCGCAGGCGGCCTGCGCCACGGCCTCGGGCGTGACCTGCCGCAGACATGCCTGGTGCTGTTCCGGACACACGCTCTTGTAGCAGTACTTGCACGGCACGTCGTGAAACAGCACACGCGAGAGCACGCGCCAAGGCGTGTGCTGCGGATTGGTCAGTGCGTACAGATCCACTACCGGCGTGCCCAGCGCAGCGGCGAGATGCACCGGGCCGGTGTTGTTGGCAATCAGCAATACACTGCGCTGGATGAGGGCGGCCAGCTCCCCCAGCGCAAACTGCCCAGCCATGCCGACCGCGCCACGCGCGCCATGCAGGCGTACGCTCTCGACCAGCTGGCGTTCCTCCACGCCACCGGTGATGACGAACTGGTGATCGCCGGTACGAGCCGCGATCAGGCGCATGGCTGCGGCGAACTGCGCCGCCGGATAGCGGCGCGATGCAGCCGTAGCTCCCGGGTGTACCACGATGAAGGGTCGGGCGGGGTCGATTCCCGCTTCTTCCAGCTTTTCCATGGTCTGTGCGTGGTCCTGCGGCTCGACCTGGAAAGACAGATGGTCATCGGTGGTGGTGTAGCCGACGCTGGCCACCAGGTCCAGCTGGCGGCGCACTTCGTGGCGGATCTCGTTGTGCGGTTCCGATTCCTTGACCCAGTCGGTAAGCAGCTGATACGGGTTTTCGCGCACAAACGCCAGCCGCAGGGGAATGCCGGCGAGCCAGGTGATGGTGGCCGCCGGCAGCGCGCTCTGGGAATAGACGCTGAAAACGATGGCGGCATCGAAGCGGCCTTCGGTAATCTGGCTCAGACAGCGCAGCCCGCTGAGTGACGAGGCCTGCCATATGCTCTTTACCCACGGCGCGTCGTAGCGCAGTACGTGATCGATCGCGGGGATGTAGCAGGCGGCTGCCGCACCTGTCTCCGAGGTGAGCAAGGTCACGCTGCGCTGAGGATTGGCTTCCTTGATGGCGCGCAGCGCGGGAGTGGTCATGAGGACATCGCCGATATTGTCCAGGCGCACGGCCAGGATGTTTCGGGCGTTGGACCATCTGTCCGCACCGGTGGATTCGCGTACGAGTTGCATGGATCGGCTGCCGCAACCTGCGTGCCGAGAGTCGGCTGCAACACTGTCGTCCCAGCGGCGACGAGCGTATGGAATCATTGGATGCCGGGGGGATGTCCGGGGATGTGCGGGTAAGCGCGCCAGGCATGAGAGATGCTGCCGCACGTCGTCGACCGTTCCGGGGTGCGCGATGCATCTTCTTCCGCTTCTCAAGCCGAATTTCGAGAACGCCGCAGTACCAATGTTTTTGGCGAGGGAGCGCAGTGCAATGCCATCAGTATGTCGTCCGACAGAGACGATCGACGCTGTAATCCCAGCCGTGCCGGAGTCGGATCTCCTCTCGATGCCGCGTGAGCGCGCATTCGATGGAGGATTTCTCCAGCAGTTGATATGGGAGCCATCCGGCCGCTCCCTGGCTGCCGGCTCGGCGATCGGATGCACCGGTGGCGCACTCGCCGCAGGATTGCTGTTCCCGGCCCTGCCTGCGCTGATATTCGGTGGCGTGCTGGGTATCTATGCAGGAGTGCTGGCCGCAAGCTGGTGGGCGTTGGGGAGCGATCGGCTGCCGCGCTGAGCCCTGGTTGGAGACCCAGGGAGAGCGGATGGTTCAGGAACGGCTGCCGTACGGGATCACACTGATGCTGCCGTCGCTCTCCATGAACGCCTGTTTGACTTCCTCCACTGCGTCGATGCCTTTCTCGCGTAGTTGCGCCACCACTTCATCCTCGGTGAGAAATTCCTTGCGCAGGTTGTGACGCAACAGCTTGCCGTTACGTATCAAGAGCAGCGGATGCGGTTCGAGAACGTGACGCAGCGGTCGGAAACGATACGCGGCATAGTCCAGCGCCACGTTCCACAACACGATGGTCCCTACCAGGACGAATCCATCGCTGATGCTTTCATAGCCGCCGGACATGGCGTTCTGCGCTGCATCGGCAATGACTACCAGCACCAGGATGTCGGCTACGGCGATGGAGCCGACGTTGCGTCTGAGGACGAAGCGGAAAATCAGCAACAGGAAGAAATACATGGCCGAGCCGCGAACGACCAGTTCCAGCGGAGAAACGCTGAAGGCGAACAACTGGCCGAGCTCGAGCGCTGTCATGGCCCGCGGCGCCGGCCGGTTGCTCAGCTGATCATGAAGTAGCGGCGGCTACGGCGGCGGATACGCTTGGTCTGCTTGGTGAGCAAAGCGGACACGACCAGGGCGGAGAGCCCGGCGACGACCAGCGCCGCGCGCACCACCTGCGCCGATTCCCAGTGCAGCCGCAGCTGTCCCCAATTGATGGGAAGGGATGCGGCGGTGATGTTGCTCATGCGCATTTCCACCGGATAGATGAACGCCCACCACACGATGAATGCGATCAGTAGCGTCACCGCGGCAGCCAGCGCCCACCAGAATGCCTTGGCGTCCTCGCGTGCCATGCCAAGCAGGACGAAGGCAGCTCCGACGCTCGCGATCTGAAGCATCGGCCCTGCATTGAGTGTGAGGAAGCCCTCGTGGGCTGTCATGGTATAGAGCCAGTTGGGACCCGACATCGCCAGACGCGTCGGCATTTCCCACAACTGTGCGACGCAGACACTGACGAGCAATGCGGTCAAGAGGATGGTGAGGCTACGCCAAAGCTTCAACAACATGTTTTTCCTATGCTTTGCGAAGAAGACAAGGTAACTGCTGTGATCGCTGGTGTCTAGTACCCCTCCGACATATGGTGTGCATAAAGATTCTCCCTCATCAGCAATTGCGGTGCCGCCGGGGCATACGGCTTGCGGAGCATTGGCTTTGCGTCAGGAGAAAATCCATGGGCGAGCAACAGGCCAGCCGGCCACCGCAGCATCAGGAGCGACAACCAGGGCGGGAAACCGAAATGCATCCTCCGCCGCAGTCGTGGGGCAGACACTACGTCGGCTCGGGGCGACTGGCGGGTAAGGTGGCGTTGATCACCGGTGGCGACAGCGGTATCGGACGCGCAGTGGCCATCGCCTTCGCCAAGGAAGGCGCGGATGTCGCATTCGGCTACCTGGAAGAGACGGAGGATGCCGTGCGTACGTGCGCGGCGATCGAGCAGGAAGGGCGTCGCTGTCAGGCGATTGCGGGCGATATCGCGGAAGAAAGCATATGCCGGCGGCTGGTCGAGCGCAGTGTGCGTACCTTGGGCCGGCTCGACATCCTGGTCAACAACGCTGGCGAACAGCATCCGCGGGAAAGCATCCTAGATATTTCCATGGAACAGCTCCAACGCACCTTTGCCACGAATATCTTCTCCATGTTCTATCTGGTGAAAGCAGCGCTTCCTCATCTGCCCGCCGGTGGACGCATCATCAACACCACTTCGGTCACGGCTTATCGCGGGAGTCCCAGGCTGCTGGACTACTCTTCCACCAAGGGTGCGATCGTTTCCTTCACGCGCTCTCTGTCCCTGGCCCTCGCCGATAAAGGAATTCTGGTCAACGGTATCGCGCCGGGACCCATCTGGACGTCCCTGATTCCTTCCACCTTCGACGAGAAGAAGGTGCAGCGCTTCGGTTCACAAGTACCGCTGGGCCGGGCGGGAGAGCCGGACGAAGTGGCGCCCTGTTATGTCTTCCTTGCCAGCGACGCCTCTTCTTATATGTCGGGGCAGGTTCTACACCCCAACGGTGGAGAAGTCATCAATGGGTGAAATCATGTCGAATGAGAAATTGTTTTACGTTTTTACGTAATTTCTACCGCATCAGTGTAGAAAATACAATAATGTAGTAATGGCGACGGTAAAAGATACAAGGAGTTAGGCAAGACTGGGGAGTGGCCCAAGGGCTGCTGAGTATCCACGCCAAGTCCGAACGACCATTCGGTTCAATACAGAACACTCACCAGGAGGGCTTTCCATATGCCGCACATCCTGATCGTTGACGATGATCGAGAAACCGTTGAATCGCTTGCGGAATTCGCGAAAGCCGAGGGCTTCACCATTGCCAAGGCAGAGAGCCTGCGTGCCGCACGATCGCATCTCGTCCGCCAGGTACCGGATGTACTTCTTACAGATCTGCAGCTGCCGGATGGAGAAGGCACCAGTCTGGTAGTCGATCTGGAATCTCCAGAGAATACCGAAGTGGTTGTTTTCACTGGCCATGCCAGTATGGAGAGCGCCATTCGCGCGTTGCGCGCCGGGGCCACCGATTACCTGCTCAAGCCGATCGACGTTGCCCGTGTAAAAGCGATTCTCGATCGTGTACCGCGCAGCGCAGATCTGCACGCCGAGATCGGCGAGTTGCGAGAAGAACTGCGCAAGCTGGGCCGCTTCGGCCATATCCTGGGCAACTCACCCGCCATGCAAACGCTCTATGAGCAGCTGGCGCGGGTGTCCCCGACGTCGGCAACCGTGCTGCTGATCGGCGAAAGCGGCAGCGGCAAGGAAGTGTGCGCCGAAACCATTCACGAGATGAGTCGGCGCAAGCGTCATCCGTTTCTGCCGATCAATTGCGGCGCGGTGTCCCCGCAACTGATCGAGAGCGAACTGTTCGGTCACGAGAAAGGCAGCTTTACGGGTGCCGATCGGCAGCACAAGGGATTCTTCGAACGCGCCAACGGCGGTTCGATCTTTCTCGACGAGATCACCGAGATGCCGATGGACCTCCAGGTCAAGCTGCTGCGCGTGCTGGAGACCGGTACCTTCCTGAGAGTGGGCACCACCATCCCGATCGCCACGGACGTCCGCATCATCGCTGCCACCAACCGCAACCCGGAGAAGGCGGTTGCCGACGGACGTTTGCGCGAGGACTTGTTCCATCGCCTGAACGTCTTCCCGGTGCAGATTCCTCCGCTGCGGGAGCGCGGTACCGACATCGAACTGCTGGCCGAGTACTTCCTCGACCAGCACAACCGCGAGCAGGGGACGAACAAGACATTCTCACGCGCAGCCATCGCCAAGCTGTACTCGCATACCTGGCCCGGCAACGTGCGTGAGCTGAAGAACTACGTGCAGCGTGCATTCATCCTGTCCGACCAGGTGATCGAGCCGGACATGGCAACTTCCAACTTCGTCGAGCCGGACAATGCCGAAGTGCTCACGGTGCGTATCGGTACGCCGCTGGAGGAGATCGAGCGGCGTGTGACCTTCGCCACGCTGGCCAGTTGCGGTAACGTCAAGCGGCGCGCAGCCGAGATTCTCGGCATCAGCCTCAAGACTTTGTACAACCGCCTGGAAGCCTACGCCAAGAGCGGCGTCACCGTACCCGGTGTGACGCCGGCATCGGCAGTGGATCCCCGGGTAGAGCCGGACGAAGCGAGCCGGTCGTCCGCGGGCGGCACTGCCTATTCACCGTCACCGACACCGGCGGGCATGACCTCTCCTCGACCTAGCTGATCGATCGCGAATCGGTCGCTGTGCGCATCGACGGTGCCTGCGAGCACCGTTTTTTTTTGGGGGAGAGGGCACGGCCCCGCCTGGCCCGTGCGCGGCTGAACTGTTCAGACACGCCCGGCCGATACGGGCGTGCGCTGGCGCAAGGGCCGTTGTGGCGCTTTTTCGGCATCGGGATTGCTCGGCCATCGCGCGGCGATGGAACGATGGCTCATCGTCTGCGTCCGTCATTTCCGGTGAGAGATGCATGAAAGTAGTGACCATACCGGA
>JAHCKU010000490.1 GCA_026125625.1 Burkholderiales bacterium
TCGGAACGCCGCCGCAGCTCACGGCCATGTTGACTTCGCCCGGTCCGGTCTTGAATCCGCCGTTGGGGCAGGCACCGCGGGCGAATACCGGCACACCGGTGGCGAGCAGGCCCTTGACGTCGCGCACCAGTCCGTCGCATACGATGCCGGCGAGGCCGATCTTCGCTGCCCAGTACAGCCACAGATCACCGAGCTTGGCCGCCAGGCTGTCCCCGCCGCCGGCGATGACGATCACGTCGCCCTTCTGTGCGTAGTCGAGGCTGGCCATCACCGCCAGGATGTCGCCCGGCTGACAGAACGCGGTGACCGCCGGTCCACACAAATACATCTCGGGCGTGAGCGGCTTGATGGCGTAGTCCAGGCAGCCCTTGCCGTTGTAGGCATCGGTGACGAAGCCGGTGGGTGCACCCTGGAACCGGGCCACGAGCGCGCCGGCCGGACGTTGGATGCTGCGGCGGATGGTCAGTGCGACCGGTTCTCCGATCATGAGGATCTCCCAGTGGTTGTGCGGGGGCGATGGGTTACATGGCGATTATACGAACCCGCCTCTGGCTACGATGATGCGTCAGCCGTCAGTGGCCACGCGCTTGAATGGACTGTGCTCGTTCAGCTCGTCCAGATAGGCGTGGATGCCTTGTGTTTCGCGCTGCAGGAAATGGTCGACCGCATGCGCGAACTGTGGATGCGCCAGCCAGTGGGCCGACCATGTGCGCACCGGCAGCAGACCGCGCGCGAGCTTGTGCTCGCCTTGCGCTCCACCTTCGAAGGCGCGCAGCCCACGCTCGATGCAGAACTCGAGCGCCTGGTAGTAGCAGGTCTCGAAATGCAATCCTGAATGGAACTCGGACGCACCCCAGTAGCGTCCGTACAGGCAGCCGCCGCCGATCACGTTGAGCGCGCTGGCAATGGGTCTGCCGTGGCGGCTGGCGATCACCAGCAGCAGGCTGTCCGGCATGCAATGCGCGATGCGGCGGAAGAAATCGCGGTTGAGATAGGGGGTGGAATGGTGCGCGCGATAGGTGCGCTGGTAGCACCGGGTGAAGAAATCCCAATCCGCCCCGGTGGCCTCGTGTCCCGACAGCCGCGCGAAGCGGATGTCCGCTTCGCATACCCGGCGGCGTTCCTGCTTGATCTTCTTGCGCTTGTCGTGGCTCATGCCGGCAAGGAACGCATCGAAGTCGGGCAGGCCTGGGTTTTCCCAATGGAATTGCACGCTGGCGCGCAGCATCATCCCGCGCTGCGCCAGCTCTTCGGCCTGCGCCTGCGGCGGCAGCAGCACGTGCAACGACGAGACGCGCTGCGCCTTGGCCAGCGCGAATGCAGCGTCCAGCAGGGCGCGGCGCACGCTGCGCCCGGCGCCGAGCAGGCGCGGACCGGTGGCTGGCGTGAACGGGATCGCGCATAGCAGCTTGGGGTAGTAGTCGAGGCCGTGGCGGTGATAGGCCTCGGCCCAGCTCCAGTCGAACACGTACTCGCCGTAGGAGTGCGTCTTCAGGTACAGCGGCATGGCTGCAACCAGGCGATCGCCTTCCCACAAGGTGATGTGGCAGGGTGTCCATCCGGTGTCGGAACCGACGCAGCCGGCTTCTTCGAGCGCGAGCAGGAATCCGTGCTGCAGAAAGGGGTTGTCGCCGGCGAGCGCATTCCATTGCGTCGCCGGTGCACCGGCGATCGAATGCAGGGTGCGAACCTCGGGGGCGGACATGGCGGCCGGCGCAATGCAGGGTGCGTGCGCCGTTTCGGCTGGTTGAGCGAAGTGACTATACTGTACCGTATGCGGTGGCGGAGCTCGTCCATCCATGCCGAACTTCATCAGTGCCGACAGGGAGAGCAAATGAAAAAGATCGAAGCCATCGTGAAGCCTTTCAAGCTGGACGAGGTGCGCGAAGCCCTGTCCGAGATCGGCGTCACCGGATTGACCGTCACCGACGTCAAGGGATTCGGGCGCCAGAAGGGACACACCGAGCTGTATCGTGGTGCCGAATACGTGGTCGACTTCCTGCCCAAGGTCAAGGTCGAGGTGGTGATCCCTGATGCCCTGACCGAACAGGCCATCGATGCCATCGTCAAAGCTGCCCGCACCGGCAAGATCGGCGACGGCAAGATCTTCGTCACCTCGGTGGAGCAGGTCATCCGCATCCGGACCGGGGAGACGGACGAGGCCGCGGTCTAGGGCAGGTCGTCCTCGTCCGGGCTGCCTGCCCGGTCGCTCGCCTTGCTTCCACGCAACAGCACCATCATCGCACCGCTACCGCCTGCTTCGGGCCGCGCTTCGCAATAGGCCAGCACTTCGCGCCGCTGGATCAGCCAGGAGGCCACGCGCGGCTTGAGGACCGGCTCGCGGTTGCGCGAGCCGTGCCCTTTGC
>JAHCKU010000491.1 GCA_026125625.1 Burkholderiales bacterium
CGGACTCGACCTGGTCGAGTGGCAGCTGCGCGTGGCTGCAGGCGAAGCGCTGCCGCTGACGCAGGAGCAGCTGTCGATCAATGGCCATGCCATCGAGGCACGCGTGTACGCCGAAGAGCCGGCGCGCGACTTCCTGCCCGCGGCCGGCACCATCCGCCGCCTGCGCCAGCCGCCCACCGATGCCCACGTGCGCGTGGACACCGGCGTGCGCGAGGGCGACGAGATCGGCGTGTACTACGATCCCATGATCGCCAAGCTCATCGTGTGGGACGTCGATCGCGGCGCTGCGCTGCGGCGCATGCGCGCGGCGCTGGCCGACTACCAGATCGTCGGCCCCGGCACCCACATCCAGTTCCTGCTCGCGCTGGTGTCGCACCGCGCGTTCGCCGAGGCGCATCGCGAACCGGGCCTGCTCGACACGGGTCTCATTCCGCGCTACCGCAGCGAGCTGCTGCCAGAAACGCGGCCCGCTTCCGACCAGATCCTGGCGTTGGCGGTGCTGTCGGAGCTGACCCGCATCGATGCCGAGGCACGCGCGCAGGCGCAGCGCTCCGGCGATCCCTGGTCGCCCTGGCATGCGCGCGACGGCTGGCGCATGAACGAGGACAATCACCATGTGTTCGCGTTCGAGGATGGCGAGCGCAGCGTGCAGGTCACGGCGCACTACCGGCGCGACGGCTATCTGCTGGAGTTGCCGGGTGGAAGCTGCGCGGCGCGCGCGCAATCCGAAGCGGACGGCCGTCTGGTGGTGGATCTCGCCGGCAGCCGCCTGCACGGCAACGTGGTGCGCCAGGGCAATCAGCTCACGGTGCTGGCCGGCGGTGTGAGCCATCGGCTGGTGCTGGAAACCTTCGATGCCATCGACGACGAGCAGCCCGGCGGTTCGCTGGTGGCGCCGATGCCGGGCAACGTGGTGCAGGTGCTGGTGCAAGCTGGCGCGCAGGTGGAGAAGGGCCAGGTGCTGATGATCATCGAGGCCATGAAGATGGAGCACACCATCGCCGCGCCGGCGGCCGGCACGGTGAAAGAGGTGCTGTTCGCCAAGGGCGATCAGGTCAAGGACGGCGACCAGCTGTTCCAGTTCGAGAGGAAGACATGAGCATGCAATTGCCCCAACGGGTGAAGATCGTCGAAGTCGGTCCGCGTGACGGATTGCAGAACGAGCCGGAGGTGGTGCCGGCGGAGATCAAGATCGGCCTCATCGATCGGCTCACGGACGCCGGCCTGCCGATGATCGAAGCCACCAGCTTCGTCTCGCCCAAATGGGTGCCGCGCATGGCGGATGCGGCGCAGGTGATGGCCGGGATCCGGCGCAAGGCCGGTGTCGGCTATCCGGTGCTGGTGCCGAACATGAAAGGCCTGGAGGGTGCGCTCGCGGCCAATGCCGAGGAAGTTGCGGTGTTCGCTGCCGCCACCGAGACCTTCTCCCAGCGCAACACCAACTGCTCCATTGCGGAATCATTCGAGCGCTTCAAGCCGGTGATCGAGACCGCGCTCGCACACGGCCTGAAGGTACGCGGCTACATCTCGGTGGCGCTGGTCTGTCCTTACGAGGGCGAGGTCGACGCGCAGGCGGTGGTGCCGGTGGCACGCCAGCTGTACGACATGGGCTGTTACGAGATATCGCTGGGGGACACCACCGGTGCCGCCACGCCAGGCAAGACGCAGCAGCTGATCGAGGCGCTCGCGCGTCACGTGCCGGTGAACAAGCTCGCCGGTCACTTCCACGACACCTACGGTCAGGCGCTGGCCAATATCCTGGCCTCGCTGCAGATGGGCGTGGCAGTGTTCGACAGCTCCGTCTCCGGACTGGGCGGCTGCCCGTACTCGCCCGGCGCCACCGGCAATGTCGCCACCGAAGACGTGCTCTACATGCTCGACGGTCTGGGCATCGAAACCGGCGTGAGCATGCAGCAGCTGCTGGTGGCGAGCGAGTTCATCTGCGGCTTCCTGCGGCGGCCTTCGGTATCGCGTGCCGGGCGGGCGCTGCTGGCCAAGCGCCGGCGCGCGGCGCAGGCGGCGGCTTGAGTGAAGTCATGCTGCCTCCGCCACACGTTCCCTCGCCGTGCGTGAAGATATGCACGCTCGATCCGCTCACCGGGATATGCCGTGGCTGCTATCGCAGCATCGACGAGATCACCGAGTGGGTCGAGTACACGCCGCAGGAGAAGCTCGCGGTGCTCGAGCGCATCGCGCAGAGAAAGAAGGAGGCGGGGGAAGGGTAGGAGAAAAGCCAATCGTCCTTGCTGGGTCCCGGCTTCCGCCGGGACGACGAAGGACGCACTTTCCTCATTCCGAATGATGTGCCTTCGTCATTCCGGCGCAAGCCGGAATCCAGAATCCGTATTCGCCCTCACACACCA
>JAHCKU010000492.1 GCA_026125625.1 Burkholderiales bacterium
TTCGGGCAGCCGGATGCCGGCCAGGACATGACGTTCGATTTTCCGCGGCTGATCGCGCACGCGGCACGCACACGCTTTCTCGGCGCCGGCAGCATCATCGGTTCCGGCACCGTCTCCAATCTCGAGCGCAGCCGCGGCTGCGCATGCCTGGCAGAGAAGCGCACGCTCGAAGTGCTGGAAAACGGCAAGGCCAGCACGCCTTTCCTGCGCTTCGGCGACCGGGTTCGAATCGAGATGTTCGACGCCGCAGGGCGCTCGATCTTCGGCGCCATCGACCAGGAAGTGCAGCGCTACCAGCCGCCGCAGTGACGCCCCTCGATAGGACGCTTTCACTACCTGGATTCCGGCTTTCGCTGGAATGACGATGGTATTCCATACGACCTCGTCGCCCCGGCGTAGGCCGAGGCCCAGTCTTGTAGCGGCCGGCGAGGCGAGGCGCGTATACACTTGCGGCACGCTCATCGACCGGCATTCGAGTCGTGACCCCTGACAGCAAACCCCTGGACAGCGAACCTGGGTAACAGACCCGGCCGACGGCCTGGACAACGAAATCGTGAGGAGAGTACGCGTGCAGAATCAAACCCGCACCGCATCGTTTTCGCGCCGCGAGTTTCTCGCGGCCGCCACCACCCTGGCTGCCGCCGCTGCGCTGCCACGCGCCACCGCAGCCGCGACCATCAACGCGCCGCTGCTGGAGAACGAAGCCGGCGGCTATCGCGTGCTGCCGGCAGGCCAGGTGTTCTGCGCCGGCGTGGTACCGCTGGAAGGTTATGAGATCGTGCACGCGCTGGTCAGCCCATGGGTGCCGCTGCGCGAGGCGTGGTCCCTGGTGGAAGCACATCTGGCCGCACACCAGCGACCGATGCAGGCGTTGTGCGGCATGGAGCTGCGCATTCCGGAGCAGTTGACACCCGAGGGCTTCCGCACCTTCAACGGACCCTACATCGCGCAGCTGCGCAAGTATCGGCTGATCATCGGCAACTACAGTGCGGTGTGCCGCACCAACGTGGCGCCGGCCGCGGATGCGCCGCAGGAGGCCATGCTGCACGCCTTCTCGTACTGCCTGCCGGCACGATCGGCAGCGCCGACCTTCTGCGTCTCGGGAACTGCGGACATCGACACGCGCGGCCGCATCGTGGCCGAGGGTGACCTGTCTCCCGCCGGCATGCGCCGGCGCCTGCAGCATTGCATCGACGTCACCAGCGAGCGCCTGGCGCTGCTGGAACTGCAATGGGCGTCGGCAACGCATATCGACCTGTGCGTCGCACGGGATATCGACGACCTCATCGGCGAGCTGCTGGTTCCGGCCCTGCAAGGCGGAGCACGGCACGGCATACGCATCCATCATGCGCGCCCGCCGATCGTCGGCGCGGAGGTGGAGCTGGAATGCCGCCGCGTCCAGCGCGAGATCGTGATCAGTGCCTGACATGCCTGCCGCTGCGAAATGCTTTCTCGTGCTCGGTGCGCTCGCCGCGATGTTCGCGGTGGTGTTCGGCGCGTTCGGTGCACACGGCCTGCGCGGCCGGCTGACGCCGGATCTGCTCGCGATCTATCACACCGCAGTCCAGTATCACTTCTGGCACGCGCTGGGCCTGCTCGCCGTCGGCCTGGCCCTGCCGCACCTGCCCGGCTCGCTCCTGCTGCGCTGGGCCGGCTGGCTGATGCTGGCCGGCATCGTCGTGTTCAGCGGCTCGCTCTACCTCCTGGCCGTGAGCGGACTGCGCTGGCTGGGCGCCATCACGCCCTTCGGCGGCGTGGCCTTCATCGCCGCCTGGGCACTGTTTGCCTGGGGGCTGCTGCGCGCGCAATAGGCATCCCTTCGTCACTCCGACGAGTGCTGGCATACCTTCGTCATTCAAGCGAGCACCGGCATACATTCGTCATTCCGGCGAAAGCCGGAATCCAGGCAGTGGAAGCGTCCTTTCGAGAGACGTATAAGCCCTGGACCCCGGCTTCCGCCGGGGCGACGAGGTTGCAAGGGCTGGCCTGTATCACATCTCATGTCGGCGAAAGCCGGCCGCAGCGTCCAGCTCAGGCCGGGCGCTTCGATGCCCGCTGCCTGCCCGCCATCCACGGAAAAGCTTCTTCGACGGTCGTGACTTCGCCCGAGCGCTCCGCGCTATAGCCGGGCAGACGCGCCACGCGCGACTTGAACGCCGGCCCACGTAGCAGGTCCAGCACCACCTCCGCCATCGGGTAGTCGAAGGTTTCGCTGCGGCCGATCAGGAAGTAGCGCTCGGCGGCCAGCGGCAGGAAGTCGAGCTTGAACTCGCGCGCCGGCGGTTCTACGCCCATGCCGGCATCGGCCATGCCGCTGGCGACATAGGCAGCCACCGCCGCGTGCGTGTACTCCTC
>JAHCKU010000493.1 GCA_026125625.1 Burkholderiales bacterium
ACCTTCTCGCCCTCAACGAACTGGTCGTTGACCTCGAAAGAGTCCTCGCTATAGACGAAGAGATTATGGAAGTACCTGATGCTCTCACGAAAACCTTCCAGGTCGCGGTCGCCTGCAGAGACATGCCCGATGTAGTTCGGGGCGATGAGCTGGTCGAGCGCCGAAAGATCGCCCACTGCGTATATCTCCACCAATCGGCGAAAGACCGCTTTCCTGGACTCGGGACTGTCGTTCACTGCTACGTCACTCACAGATCACTCCTTGACAGCGCGTGAGCGCGTGGTTGCGGCATGGGCTGTCAGAGTGGCGGACATCGCGAGTGCCGCCCTGCGAGGCCCAACGCTCCGGTTCAGCGGCGGCGCGCATCGCAGTCCGCGGCAGCCGGTTGTCGGGCGGCAAGAACGATAGCCTGGCCCGGTTGGCAACTGCGACTCCGACGACGGCCCAGTCCGCCGTTACTCATTCCTACTCGAGGCGGCATGCAGCCGCGAAGCTCGCGAACATCGCGCTGCAGGTTAGCAGATCCAGTGGCAGCCGCAGAAGGCTGCGGTGTGTCCAGGCGCGAGCCGCCGCTTCCGTCATTGCGACAGGATCCGTGGACTCGAAGGCCAACGCCTTGGGAATGAGGTCGAGCGCTGACCATATCCTCATCGCCACATGGCTGGCGAGAGCGATGAGCGACCACAAGCGGACGACTGGACGAGACCAGGCCGCGATCAGCAATGCGAGCAAGAGGACTTCAAACGCAACATGAGCCGGAATCCAGAATCGCTTGCGCGAGATGCCGCCCCGGGCGGGTTGGATGATGTCAGGCCTGCGTGGCCAGAAGGGATCCACTACCGTGAACTCGTACAAGGCTCCGCCAAGACTCATCGATGCCATGGCGGTCGCGAGTGCGGCACAGGGAACCAGGAGTTCCGACACGTGCTTACCTCAGATCTCTGACTGATGATCAGGAACTGACAAGCGAGGACACCAGCGTTTCAGACAGCCAGCTCTGATACTGGTCGGGCGTCCAGCCGCTCTCGTGAACCAGCATGCGGTAGACATCTCGGCTCGTGTACATCCAGAGGATCCGCCGTGCCTCATCAAGTCCGAGGCCCTTCTTCTGCCTGGATTGGGCGAAGAGGAGCCTGACGCGCTCCTCCTGCATATCGAAACGAATCTTCTCGAATTCCCGTTCCAACTTCCGAAGAGGAGGGGAAAAGGCCGACGCGCCCCGCATGAGGCCCAGCTCCGAGCTTTCGGCATTGTAGATGGCCCGTGCCACGTGCGCCGTAAGCGCAATGAGCTTGATCGGGTCGGATATGCCTTTCAGCTTCGCGTGCGCCGCTTGAAACCTTTGGCCGAACAGAGCCGCGCTCATCAGCTCGCGCAGGATGCCTTCCTTGGACTTGTACAGCGC
This sequence comes from Burkholderiales bacterium, assembly GCA_026125625.1. Lineage (GTDB taxonomy): Bacteria > Pseudomonadota > Gammaproteobacteria > Burkholderiales > SHXO01 > SHXO01. The sequence continues at coordinate 1,406 of JAHCKU010000493.1, forward strand.
ATAGACCGTGGGCACGGAAACTCTAGCTTTCGCCGCAACCTGCGCGACGGTAGTCCGGTCGATGCCATGGCGCACAAATAGCGCCCTGGCCGCGCGCAGGACACGGGCTTTCGTCGCGTCGGCTGCTTGGCTGCGGGTCTTCGAGACGTATTGCCTTTTCTGTTGCGTTGACATAATGAATATAGATTACTATAGTGAATATATCAGCTCGCGCTGTCGCCCTCCATTGTGATCTACGAGAGAGTCCCTTTCCTAAACCTCACTGCGGGAGTGCTTATGGAGTCGATTTCGGTAGCGCAACTCTGGGCCGGACGGGTATTGAGCGGAATCGCAGTTGTGTTCCTGTTCGTCGATGCAACGGGGAAGCTATTCAAGGTCACCCCAGTGGTTGAGGGGACGGTGAAACTCGGCTACCCAGAAGGCGTGGTTTTTCCGCTGGGCGTGCTGTTGCTGGCAGGCGTGGTGCTATACGCGATCCCCAAGACCTCGGCTCTCGGGGCGATTTACCTCACCGCATTTCTCGGCGGTGCGGTGGCAACGCACGTTCGCGTCGGCAGTCCGCTAGCTACGCATGTCCTGTTCGGCGTCTACGTCGCCGCATTCGTGTGGGGTGGTCTTGCCCTGCGCAATCCGCGGCTTCTGGCGCTCCTGACGGGTGGTCATTAGGCAGGGCTGAAGAACCGTTGTTGTTTCGCTGGCGCTCACCTACGCGTGGCAGATCTGCCGCCCAACGTTTGCGCTCGGGCGCGCTTGCATCTTCGCACGTCGCCTGCAGGGCATTGTTGGGCACTCACCGATTCGCATAATGGTCGGCGCCGAGAAAGTGCAGCGAAACATACGGAGCATTGCCGACCACCCAACTATCGTGGGGAGTGGGTGGGATATAGAAAATGTCACCTGCCTTCATTTCAATGACTGTGCCGTCATCGAAGGCGGCCGT
>JAHCKU010000494.1 GCA_026125625.1 Burkholderiales bacterium
GGGGTCCTTGCCCAAGGTCTTGGGGTCGAGGCCATCCAGTAGCGGCTGATAGATGCGCCCCACCAGGCTGGCGGCAGCATCGAATCCACCGTCCAGATAGACCGCACCAAGGATCGCTTCCAGCGCATCGGCCAGGATCGAGGGACGGCGGAAACCACCGCTCTTCAGCTCCCCCTCGCCGAGCTGGAGATGATCGCCCAGCGCCAGCTCGTTCGCCAGGCGCGACAGCGTCTCCTGATTCACCAGCCCCGCACGCAGGCGCGACAGATGCCCTTCCGGCAGATTGGGGAAACGCTGGTAGAGCAGTGCTGCAATGACGCAGTTGAGCACGCCGTCGCCGAGGAATTCGAGGCGCTCGTTGTGCGGAGTGCCGAAGCTGCGATGCGTCAGGGCCTGGCGCAGCAGTCCGGGGGCATGGAATGAATAACCGAGACGGGTGGTGAGCGGGTGCTGGGACATCCCCGAGCTACTGGTCGCGCCACGCGGCGCGCATCGACTGCCGTGGAACGTGCGCCTGCATCCGCCCGCGAGGCGTCATCGGCCGTTCTGTGCCACGAAGTCGATACATGCGCTGATGTTGGAGAACAGCGGCACCTGTACCGAGTACTCGGCGCGGATGTCGAAGCCTTCGCCCACCTTGCTGATCTCGAGATCACGGCCGTTCACGGACTTGATGTCGTCGATCAGGGCGCGCCGGTCGAACGCCGACTGTACGTCGCGCACCGAGCCGCCGCGCACCTCCTGGCTCAGATCGTTGATCACGCGCTTGATGGTGAAGTATTCGATGTAGGTAGGCACCAGCTTGAAACCGACGATGGCGGTGAATGCCACGACCGCCGAAACGATGAGCAGCCCGGTCAAGCTCAATCCTTGTTGCCTGTTCATGACTTCTCTCCGCTCAATGAATCCTCGTTCCAACGCGGCTGAAATCACCGAAATTCCACCAGATCATGAAGGCCTTCCCGACGATGTTGCGCTCGGGCACGAACCCCCAGTAGCGGCTGTCGCTGCTGCTGTCGCGGTTGTCGCCCATCAGGAAGTAATGCCCGGACGGCACCTTGCACTCGAAGCCGTCTTCCCGATACGCGCAGTTTTCGCGGTTCGGGAACTGGTGCACGCCTGCCAGCTGGATCGTGGGCACCTTCGGGTTGACCAGCACCGAGTGGTCGGCCTCGCCCAGCCGCTCGCTGAAGCGCTCGGCCTGGACGTAGTTCAAGCCTCCCTCCAGATACTCGAACGTCCCGGCCGGCGTCAGTGGAACGGGCTGGCCGTTCACGGACAGCCGCTTGTCCCGGTAGGCAACCACGTCGCCCGGGACGCCAATGACACGCTTGATGTAATCGAGCGAAGGGTTGTCCGGGTAGCGGAAGACCATGACCTCGCCGCGCTTCGGTTGGTTGATTTCCAGCACCTTTGCGTTGATGACCGGCAGTCGGATTCCGTAGGTGTACTTGTTGACGAGGATGAAGTCCCCGACCAGCAGCGTGGGGATCATCGAGCCCGACGGGATCTTGAAGGGCTCCACCAGGAACGACCGCAGTACGAACACCAGCAGGATTACGGGGAAAAAGCTCTTGGAGTACTCCACCCACCAGGGCTCACGCCCGACGCTCTGGTGGACGTCGGCCAAGACCGAATCCCGCCTGGCTTGGTAATCGGCCGACGACTCTCCAGGCTTTAGGGCGAGCTTGGGCTCGACCTCTGCCAGGGCGCTGCGCACGCGCGCCTCGCGCCGCGGCGCCAGGATCAGGCGGTCCAGCAGCCAGATTCCGCCGGTCAGCACCAGCAGCAGCAGCATCCCCAGGGCAAAATTCATGGGCCTCCGTTCAGTGCAAGCGTTCTTATACTATTTGCCTTCGACCTGCAGGATGGCCAGGAAGGCTTCCTGCGGGATCTCCACCGTACCGATCTGCTTCATGCGCTTCTTGCCGGCCTTCTGCTTTTCCAGCAGCTTGCGCTTGCGCGTGATGTCACCGCCGTAGCACTTGGCCAGCACGTTCTTGCGCAGCGCCTTGACCGTTTCGCGTGCGATGATGTGCGAGCCGATGGCCGCCTGCACCGCGACGTCGAACATCTGCCGCGGAATCAGCTCGCGCATCTTGTCGACCAGCTCGCGCCCGCGGTACTGGGCGCTCGCACGATGCACGATCAGCGACAGGGCATCCACGCGATCGCCGTTGATCAGGATGTCGAGCTTGACCAGGTCGGCTGCACGGAACTCCTTGAACTCGTAGTCGAGCGAGGCATAGCCACGGCTGACGGACTTGAGCTTGTCGAAGAAATCCATCACCACCTCGTTCAGCGGCAGCTCGTAGGTGAGCATCACCTGACGGCCCATGTACT
>JAHCKU010000495.1 GCA_026125625.1 Burkholderiales bacterium
CCCTTGCGTCCCAGCAGCCCGGCCAGGCCAGTGGGTGCCATGATCAGCGGAAAGGCGATGCGCTCGCCCAGCAACGTGGTCGCCAGATGGCGCCTGGACACGTCGGTGAGCACGCGCGGCACGAGCGCCAGGCGCTCGAAGTCGTGCCGGTTGGCCGCCACGGTCACCTCGTCCTGCGATCCGCCGTCGATGAAATCGAAGATCGCCTTCGGCAGGCGTCGGCGTGCGCGCCGGCGCAGGTCTTCGATACTGGCCACGGTGTTCCAGCGAGGCATGTGCTCTCCATGATGCGAGACTTGTCCGGAGCTCTTCCTGGTGATTCCTGGTCAGCCCAGGCTCGTTTCGGGTCGCTCCGGGCGCGTAGCGTAGCGCAATCGATGACACGGCACGGGCCACGGCCCGCGGGCGCTTACACGGAGGCGCGTGCGCGCCTGCGTGTGTTGCCGCCTGCGGCGGCTGCAACCGGTTCGGCTGCGACGTGCGCCAGCACCAGGTCGGTGATATGGCGCAGCCAGCGCCGCTGGCGCGATTCGGCCATCAGATCGGCGCCGAGAAAGCGCGATAGCGTGTAGCGGTTGGACAGGTAGAAATAGGCGAGCGAGGCGATGGTGAGATAGACCATGAACGGATCGAGGCGCTTGCGAAACACCCCGCTCGCCGCCCCGCGCTTGAGCAGCCGCGTCAGGATCGACAGCAGCGGGAAGGACAGGGATTGCACCCGGCGTGACTGACGCAGATGCTGGCCCTTGTACAGGTTCTCGCTGTTGAGCAGGCGGATGAACTCCGGATGCTCGATGTAATAGCGCCAGGTGAAGGCGACCAGCTCGCGCATGCCCTGCACCGGATCGAGGTGATCCAGGTCGAGGCCTTGCTCGGCCGCGCCGAGCTTCTCGTATGCACGCTCCAGCACGGCGCGGAACAAACCTTCCTTGCTGCCGAAGTAGTAATAGAGCATGCGATCGACGGTGGCAGCAGCGCGGCTGATGTGTTCCACGCGTGCCCCGCCGAAGCCGTGTGCAGCGAACTCCGCGGTTGCGGCATCGAGAATGCGCTGGCGCATAGCGTGCGGATCGCGCACGCGGCGGTGGGTGGCCGCCTGCCCGTCTGCGGCCTTGCGGGCGGATGGGCCGCTGCCCGGGCGTTCCGGCATCAGCGTTCCAGGTACTTCAGCTTGTCCTTGACGTCCTTGAACTCTTCCGCTTCCGGCAACGGCTCCTTGGTGTCGGTGATGCTCGGGCAGGCCCCGGCCATCTCGGCGTTGATCTCGACGAACTGCAACTGGTCCTTGGGCAAATCCACGTCAGCGTAAATGGCATTGACCGGGCACTCGGGTACGCATACGGCGCAGTCGATGCATTCGTCCGGATCGATCACCAGCATGTTCGGCCCTTCCCTGAAGCAATCGACCGGACAGACGTCCACACAGTCCGTGTACTTGCATTTGATGCAGGCCTCGCTTACGACATGGGTCATGCGTGTTTCCTTGTATCTGCGGGCCGCGGCGATGCCGGGCCAGGTTGAAGACGGTGTCGGCTTCGGATATGGTGCCTGGATGGGCGCGTAAAGTGTTCACTCCATTGAATGAAGCATTCGCTTCATTAGGCGATGACGGCGCGCCATCCGCAGTGGCGCGAACGTGCAGCGCCGCCGCAGACAGCAAGCCGCTGCCGGCTGAGTGAATATCGGTTCGGACGCGCCAATCGGGAGGGTGGGGTGCAGTCGATACCATACGTGCAGCCCAGTATTTTAGCCGACGCGCTGGCGGCGCTCGCGCAGGCACCCCTGGTGCCGCTCGCCGGCGGCACCGACTTCCATGCCGTGCGCGCCGAGCGGCCGGTCACCGAAGGCATCCTCGATCTGAGCCGGATCGACGACCTGCGCGGGGTGGAGTGCACCGATCAGGGCTGGCGCATCGGTGCGCTCACCACCTGGAGCGATTTGCGCCGGCAACCGCTGCCGAGCCTGTTCGACGGTCTTCGACAGGCCGCGGCCGAGATCGGCGGCATGCAGATTCAGAACGCGGGAACCATCGGCGGCAACCTGTGCAATGCCTCGCCCGCGGCCGATGGCGTGCCTGCGCTGCTGGCTCTGTCCGCGCGGGTGGAGCTGGCTTCGCTGCGCGGCACGCGCACCCTGCCGCTGGAGCAGTTCATCCTCGGCAGCCGGCGCACTGCACGTGCCGGCGACGAGCTGCTCACCGCGATCCTCCTGCCGCATCACTGTGCCCGTGCGCGCACGGTTTTTCGCAAGCTCGGCGCGCGCCGCTACCTCGTGATCTCCATCGCCATGGTCGCCGTGCTGGTGGAGGTAGATGAGGCAGAATGCATAGGTCAGGCCG
>JAHCKU010000496.1 GCA_026125625.1 Burkholderiales bacterium
GTCGTCCACGATGCGGGCGACCTGCAGGCGGAAACTGTTGGAGCCGAGATCGACTGCCGCCAGCGTGGACAGGCTCATCTTGCAGCCGGCCGCCCCGACAGCTCCCGGCGGCCGGGGATTTCAGCCCCGCGCGTCGGGGCGAGCGCCTGCGCCATCTCAGGCCATGATCTCGCGCTCGATCTCCTCCAACGCGGTATGGCGAACGTCCTTGCCCTTGACCATGTAGATCACGTATTCGGAGATGTTCTTGGCGTGATCGCCGATGCGCTCGAGCGCCTTGGCGATAAACAGGATCTCGATGGAGGCGGAGATGGTGCGCGGATCCTCCATCATGAAAGTGATGAGCTGACGCAGGATGGCGCGAAACTCCTCGTCGACGTGACGATCGGTGCGCACCACCTCGGCCGAGCCGGATACGTCCAGCCGCGCAAAGCAGTCCAGCGATTTTCGCAGCATCTCGGTGGCCAGCGTGGCCATGCGCCGGATCTCGACGTAGCGGGGCTGCTGCACGCGGTCGACCGAATAGAAAAGATTGGCCATGCGCGCGATCTTGGCAGCCTCATCGCCGATGCGCTCGAGATCGGTGATGGTCTTGATCACCGCAATCACCAGGCGCAGGTCGGAGGCAGCCGGCTGACGCCGGGCGATAATGGTGCTGCAATCCTCGTCGATGCCGACTTCCATGGCATTGACCTTGTGGTCGTTGGCCACCACTGTCGCACACAACTCGACGTTGGCATTGGTGAGTGCGTCCACCGCCAGCGAGATCTGCTGCTCGACGAACCCGCCCATCTGCAGAACGCGCGAACGGAGATTCTCCAGCTCGACATCGAACTGCTTCGAGGTATGCGTATGCTCGGTCATTTCCGACTCCTTGGCCGCCATCGCGATATCTTCACCCTGACAGGGCTAACCGGCAGCACGCGACAGTTTACTTCAGCTTCTTGACACCTGCGTTTCAGGCTTCACGCAGTCAGCGTGGACACGCCCGTATCCGTTCCCAAAAGCAATACATCTGCCCGCCGCCGGGCAAAGATACCGTTGGTGACCATGCCGGCGATCTGGTCGAGGCGCCCCTCCAGCCCCACCGGATCGGGGATGTCCAGCCCATGCACGTCGAGGATGAGATTGCCGTAGTCGCTGACGAAGCCTTCGCGCAGGACCGGGCGGCCGCCCAGCGCCGCCATCTGCCGCGCGACATGACTGCGCGCCAGGGGGATGACTTCGACAGGAAGCGGGAACGCACCCAGCACGTCCTTCTTCTTGGCCTGATCGGCGATGCACACGAACCGGGCCGCCATGGCCGCCACGATTTTCTCTCCGGTCAGCGCGCCGCCTCCGCCCTTGATCATGTGCAGGCGCGCGGTCACCTCGTCGGCGCCGTCGACATAGATCGGCACCCCCTCCACCTGATTGAGGTCCAATACCGGTATGCCGAGCTGGCGCAGACGCTCGGTGGAAGCCCTGGAGCTGGAAACCGTCCCCGCGATGCGGGCACGTATGCTCTGGAGCGCATCGATGAAGAAATTCACGGTCGACCCGGTACCCACACCCACGATCGCCCCGTTCGGGACGTAAGCCAGGGCCGCGTGGGCGGCTGCCCGCTTCATTTCCTCCGTCGTCATCGCATGCCGTCCGATGTGATGGCCGAAGCATAGCTGGCCGCGGATATTTGCTCAATCGATCGACATGACAGGCCGGAGGGTGTACGAATTACTGGAAATCGGCGTATCGAATCAAGATCGGCGAAGCCAGGCCGATAGACGCGAACGGACGAAGGGCGATCCGGGTTACGCTGCTTTCTCGGTACGCGTACGGCGCAGCAAACGAGATGAACTATGGGAGAATTTTCCAGTCGTTCGCTCGCAGAACAGGGAGAGACACCGGGGTGATCGCAATGGTTCGGAGGATGGCGCTGGCAGCGTGCGCAGGGATGCTGGCAATACTGCCGCTACACACGATGGCCGGCCCCGACGAAGACTTTCTCGCGGCCCGCGAGGCTTACCAGAAAGGACAGTTCGAGCGGCTCGATGCCCTTGCGCCGGCCCTGGCCGATCATCCCCTGGCAGCCTATGTACGCTATTGGCAGCTGAGCAGCCGGCTGAAGCAATACGGCGAAACGCAGATACGTGCCTTCATCGAGCGCGAAGGCGACTCACTGCTGGCGCAACGCCTGCACGCCGAATGGCTCAAGTCGCTGGCGCAGCAGGGACAATGGGAAGCCTTCGAGCGCGAGTCGGCCGGCTCGAGCGCGGACGACGCCGAGCTGGCCTGCTACCGGCTGCAGAACCGGCTGGTGCGCAATGATCCTGACGTCGGCGCCGATGCGCGCCG
>JAHCKU010000497.1 GCA_026125625.1 Burkholderiales bacterium
ACGCCTGGGTCAGCGCCGCTTCATCCACCACCGGGCCGCGCGCGGTGTTGATGAAGAACGCGCTCGGCTTCATCAGTCCGAACTCGCGCGCGCCGACGAGATGGCGCGTGTCGTCGTTGAGCAGGCAGTTGACCGACACCACGTCGGCCGTGCGCAGCAGCGTATCCAGATCCACCATCTTCACCTTAAGATCGGCCACCGCCGCCTGCGGCACGTTCGGATCACAGCCCAGGTGCACCATGCCCCACGGCGCCGCCAGGCGGAACACTTCCTTGCCGATGTTGCCCACTCCGATCACACCCAGCGTCTTCCCGGTCAGGCCATAGCCCAGATAATCGCCTTTCTCCTTCCAGCGCCCATCTCGGACCAGGCGGTCCTTCTCCTCGAGACGATGCGCCATGGCCAGCATGAACGCCAGCACGCTGCTCGCCACCGGCCGGCGCACACCATCGGGGGCGATGGTCAGCAGCACGCCGCGCTCGCTCAACGCCTGCACGTCGACCGAGTCGTAGCCCACGCCGAAGCGCGCGATCAGCTTCAGCCGGCAGTCGGGTGCGGACACGGTGTTGCGCGACACGCGCGCACCGAGCACGCAGATCGCGTCGTAGCGCGCTGCGTGCTGCGGCGTCAGCTCGGCTGCCACTTCGGGCAGGAACTCCCACTCGATTCCCGGCGCATCGAGAATGCGCAGTGCATCCTGTCCGCAGATCGGCTCGCCGCCGGGTGTGATCGCGTCACGCGTGATCCCGACGCGAAACTTGTCTTGTGCCATCTCTTCTCCCCATCCTTGAATTTTCAATCATGCACCGCGGCGAGAAAACCTCATGACGCAAAGGGTGCAAAGATCGCAAAGAACCGACGGCGCATCACAGCCCGCCGATGAATTTCTTTGCGCGCTTTGCGTCTTTGCGTTTCGCGCCGGGGGTTTCACTCACATCGCCGCGCTGAACGCACCATCCACCGTCAGCACGTGGCCGTTGACGTAGGACGCCTCGTCCGAGGCGAGGAACACCACCGGCGGTCCGATTTCATCGAGCCGGCCCCAGCGTGCAGCCGGCGTGCGGCGGCATACCCAACCGTTGAACTCCTCGTTCTGGATCAGCGCAGTATTCATCTCGGTGGCGAAATAGCCCGGTGCGATGGCGTTGACGGTGATGCCGTGCGGCGCCAGTTCCACCGCAAGCTCCCGCGTCAGCGCATGCACTGCACCCTTGCTGGCGATGTAGGCCGAGATGGTCGGGCGTGCGAGGAAGGCGCTGATCGAGCCGGTCATGATGATGCGGCCGCTGCGGCGCGGGATCATCGCGCGCGCCGCCTCCTTCGCCAGCGCCCATACGGCGGTGAGGTTGGTGTCGAGGACGCGCTGGAAATCGGCACGCTCGAACTCGGTGATCGGCTTGCGATGCTGGATGCCTGCATTGGCCACCAGGATATCGAAGCGGCCGTGGCGCTCGAGCGCTTTGCGGATGCAGGTGATGCCCGCGGCCTCGTCGGTGACGTCGAATGCGGCCGGCTCCGCACTGGCGCCCTGCGCCTGCAACTGATCGGCACGCTCCTGCAGCACGAAGGCGTCGCGCGCGTTCAGGATGACGTGCGCGCCAGCCTTGGCCAGGGATTGCGCCATGGCCCATCCCAGCCCGCGTGAAGCCCCGGTGACCAGTGCGACCTTGCCTTGCAGCGAGAACATGTTTCCCCCTCCCTGGTGATGCTTTGGACAGATGATAAGCCAGGATGGAATTGGAGCCGACGGCTTTCGACTGCGCATCCCGCTCCAGCGGCGCCATGCGTGTTGGCCGCAGGATCAGGCGGAAAGTGCGCGCGTGAAGCGTGCTGCCAACGTGTCGGCGTCGACACGATTCCAGGTTTCGTTGACGTGCAGCAGGAAGGTCGCAGTGTCCTGGGCAGTGCGGGCAGGCAGCGGCACGATCACGTCCTGCCCGTACAGATGTTCGCGCAATGCCTGTGCCTTGTCCTGCGCCACGCTCAATTTGAAGACGTTGGTACCATGCGGCACGCGCTGCGCACGCAGACCGTGTGGCAGGTTGCGCACGAAGGCCTCGGACACGGCAATGGCGCTGGTCAGGCGCGAAACGAAGCCCTCGGCGTAGTGGCGCGCCAAAACGGCGAACGGCCACGCATTGAACAGGGCACCACCGAACATGCGGCGCGTGTGCACCATGTCGTCCAGCAGCGCGCGCGGCCCGGCGAGAATGGCACCGTTGAGGGAGTTGAAGCACTTCCACAGGGACACGTATACGGTATCGAACGGCGCTGCGTAGTCCGCCGGTGCGAT
>JAHCKU010000498.1 GCA_026125625.1 Burkholderiales bacterium
CCACCGGATACTGCAGGATGTTGGGCATCATCACTGCCACGCGATCCCCGCGCTGCAGTCCCAGCTTCGACTGCAGGTAGGCGGCGAACTGGCGAGACAGGCGATCCAGGTCGTCATACGTGATGCGCACACCGAAGCTTTCGAACGCCGGCCGCGGGCCGAAGCGCCGCACTGCGGTCTCCAGCATGTGCGGGATGGACTGGTACTCGAGCGGCCCCAGATCGAGCGGCACGCCTGCCGGATAGTGCGCAGCCCAGGGCCGGTCCGCAGCCTGCGTGAAGCTGCTGGTGCCGTATGCGCGGGCAATGCTGTCGCCAGTCGTCATCGCAAGCCGTCCTCACCCCTGATCTCGTGCTTCTGCAAACCGCCCACACGCGCCAGCGGACGTCCGCCGGCACTCACCGCCACTGCCACCACGATCTCGTCCGCTCGCGGCGCATCGCTCACGCGCGCCTCGATGGCGTCGAAGTGGCTGCGCACATAGGCGGCATCCTTGTGTCCCAGCGGCACGTCGATGATGGTTCCCAGCGTGCCCATCTTCTTTGCCGAAGGCACCAGGGCCGCACCCTTCTCCACTGCCTTGCGCAACGGCGTACCGAGCTTGGGATGCAGGATCGCCGCAGCGTGCTCCAGCTCCCCGCGCTCTCCGACGATGGCCGCCTTGCCGTAGCTCTCTGCTTCACCCGGCTGGATGCCCAGCGCCTGCACGCAGCGCTCGCCCAGTAACCCTCCCAGTTCTTCGCCGATGTCGACCAGGTCGCCGAGATCCTGCACATAGCGTCCGGCGCAGGGATTCTCGATGACCGCCATGGCCACTGCACGGCGCATGGGCGGATCGACTGCACGGTCCATCTCCATGCGTATCTCGTCGACCTGCACGACGATCCTTCTGATCCTGGCTCTCATGATGGCTTCGACTGTCGCGAACACGGAACGTGCATGGCGGACATCGGCGGCCCTGCCGCGCCACGCCCACTTCGAGCCACCCCGGACGCGTATCGCCGCGCGCGGGCAGGCGGCACGCATGCACGAGATGCTCGTCACGCCTGGAATGTACACGACTTCACGGCGATCGGCCGCGTACAGCCTACTATGCAGTGCGCATCTTGCAGCCATGCCACGGCGGCGACGATCAGGCCACGTTCGACCAGCTCGCGGGCATGGCTCCCCCCACGCTCCAGAGCCTGCCGCACCAGCGCCGGCGGTAGCGCCGGGACCGCGACCGTCACCAGGCGATCTCCCAGATCGCTGTCGTCCTTGAGGCTGCTGGCGGGGCGGCGCACGATGTCCGGATGCGCCACGTCGACGGCATTGGCGATCATCGTCGCCGCGGCATCGGCTGCGGCCGCAGTGCACGCCAGCACCGTCACCGCATCGGCGATGCCGAGGCTGAAGCTGCGGCCGCGCCAGCCGCTGGTGGCCACGCCGCGCACCGGCATCCCGGCATCGATCCGTGTATCACCGTCCAGGCGCCAGCGCTCGCGCCGCTCGACGCGCCCCAGGTCGGCGAACATGCCGATGCGATAGTGTGCGCCGGGTGTCAGATGCAGCGCGATGTCGCCGCCGTCGTTGACGTAGGCACGCTGCAATCCGGAGCAGGACGGCGCCAGCTCGATCAGCTCGTCGGCCACCGCACCGGCGACCGCTGCCATCGGCGTGATGAACCGGCCCCGATGCGGGAGGCAGGCGGCCTGCATGCGTCGCGCCACACGTCCGCGCAGCGGTGTCTCCTGCACCGGCGCACGCAGCTGCGCCAGCTCCTGCACCAGTTCCGCGAGGATCGACTGCATGCGTGTCCACGCCGCCTCGACGAATGCAGTGGCCGCGTCAGGCGGACCGTCCGCGCCGAGAACGAGGTCGATCGGACCATGCTGGAAGTGCCAGCGTCCGTCGGCAAGGCGCTCGCGCCGGGCATCGCTCATTCACCGCTCCATCGGCCACGGATTCAACCCTTCCCAGCCGAGCACGCGCACGCGCTCGCCGCGCAACACTTCCTCCACGCTGCGCACGCGCTGCATGTGTCCGCCCAGCGCCTGGTAGTCGGCCAGCCGCATGGTGAATTCGATCGGCGCAACGATGGCCGGAGTGGGCACCCAGCCGAACGCGTTCTCGGGCATGCGCAGCACGTCCACCATCACCGTGATGCCGCCGCCGGGCCAGAGGTAGCAGGGCGCGCCGCCCAAAGTGACGCGGACCAGCAGGTCCTTCACCCGGTTGGTCAAGAGGATCGGGTTCTGCGTCACGCCTGCTCGCAAGCTGCCCCCGGCCCCGGCCATGAAGACGA
>JAHCKU010000499.1 GCA_026125625.1 Burkholderiales bacterium
GCCAGCCACCAGTTACTTCTCGGACACTACGATCATGTGCGGAATCGTCGGCGCCATCGCCAAACGGGACGTGGTTCCCATTCTCCTCGAAGGGCTGCGCAAGCTCGAATATCGCGGCTATGACTCGGCCGGCATCGCGGTCGTGAACGGCAGCCTGCACCGGCTGCGCAGCGTCGGGCGCGTCGCCTCGCTCGCGCAGATGGCGAGCGAAGCACGCGTGAGCGGCAACCTCGGCATCGCCCACACGCGCTGGGCCACGCACGGCGCGCCGAGCGAGCGCAACGCTCATCCGCACGTCAGTGACGACGGGCTGGCGGTGGTGCACAACGGCATCATCGAGAACCACGAGGCCATGCGCGAGCGCCTGACCGGTCTGGGCTACGACTTCGTCTCCGACACCGACACCGAGGTGGTTGCGCATCTGGTGCACTACCACTACAAGGCCACGGACGATCTGTGCCTGGCCACGCATCACGCGGTGAGCGAGCTCACCGGTGCCTATGCCATCGCTGTGGTCTCGCAGAAGGATCCCAAGCGCATGGTGGTGGCGCGCAAGGGCGCACCCCTGCTGCTCGGCCTGGGTGAGGGCGAGAATTTCTGCGCATCCGATGCCTCGGCTCTGCTGCAAGTCACGCGCCGCATCGTCTATCTGGAAGAAGGCGACGTAGTCGATCTACATCTGACCGGCTACCGCATCCTGGACGGCAACGGCAACGAAGTGCAGCGCCCGATCCACGAGAGCACGCTGTCCGCCGACGCCGTGGAGCTGGGCCCGTACCGGCACTACATGCAGAAGGAGATCTACGAGCAGCCCGGCGCAGTGGCGGCGACCCTGGAGATGGTCACCGGCGCCAGCACCGTGGTGCCGGAGCTGTTCGGCGCCGATGCGCGATCGGTACTCGACGGCGTCGATGCCGTCACCATCGTCGCCTGCGGCACCAGCTATCACGCCGGCATGGTCGCGCGCTACTGGCTGGAAGCGGTCGCCGGGCTGGCCTGCAACGTGGAGATTGCCAGCGAGTACCGCTACCGCACCACGGTACCCAACCCCAACGCGCTGATCATCACCATCTCGCAGTCGGGCGAAACCGCCGACACCATCGCTGCGCTCCAGCATGCCCGGTCCCTCGGACAGCAGCGTACGCTGGCGATCTGCAATGTCCCCGAGAGCGCGCTGGTGCGCGGCACCGCGCTGCGCTTCCTCACCCGCGCCGGCCCCGAGATCGGCGTGGCCTCGACCAAGGCTTTCACCACCCAGCTCGCCGCCCTGTTCCTGCTCACGCTGGTGCTGGCCAAGCTGCGCGGGCGGCTCAACGGCGAGAGCGAGCACGCTCATCTGGTCGCCTTGCGCCACCTGCCGGCAGCGATCAACAACGTGCTGGAGCTGGAGCCCGCCATCGCGCGCTGGGCGGAACACTTCGCCGCCAAGCATCACACGCTGTTCCTGGGTCGCGGCGTCCACTACCCGATTGCACTGGAAGGCGCGCTGAAGCTCAAGGAGATCTCCTACATCCACGCCGAGGCCTATCCCGCCGGCGAGCTCAAGCACGGTCCACTGGCGCTGGTGGATCGAGACATGCCGGTGGTCGCCATCGCCCCCAACGATGCGCTGCTGGAAAAGCTCAAGTCCAACCTTCAGGAAGTGCGCGCACGCGGCGGTGTGCTGTATGTGTTCGCCGATGCCGACAGTCACGTGCCCGAGTCCGAAGGCGTCCATATCCTGCGCCTGCCCGAGAATCGCGGATATGTGAGTCCGATCCTGCACGTGGTGCCGCTACAGCTTTTGGCCTATCATGCGGCGCTGGCACGAGGCACGGATGTGGACAAGCCGCGAAACTTGGCAAAGTCGGTCACGGTGGAGTAGCCCGCCCGCGCGGCGGGCGCTGCGTTCCGCCGCCCTGCATTCGGTTTCTGCCGCTCACGTCTGCGGCGCCCGGCCCGGCACACGTAGCGGAATCCGGCGATGAGCATCATCGCCGTCTTCAATCAGAAGGGCGGGGTGGGCAAGACCACCACCACGCTCAATCTCGCTGCTGCCCTGAGCGCACGGCAACGTCATCCCCTGGTAATCGACCTCGATCCGCAGGCCAGCCTGACCCTGGCCATGGGCCTACGCAGTGTCCCGCGCGAGGCCAGCCTGTATGCATTCTTCAAGGACGCCAAACCGCTGGTCGAGCTGATCCGCGCCCACCCCTCGGGCGTGGAGCTGATCCCGGGCTCGTTCGATCTGTCCAAGATCGAAGCCCTGCATGGCGACGACATGACCATCTCTCGGCGCTT
>JAHCKU010000005.1 GCA_026125625.1 Burkholderiales bacterium
GCTTGCCATGGGCAGACCGACCGCCCAAATGATGCTAACGTTGGCCGCTCGTCCCGACCGACCATCACTTCCATGCCTCGCAAGAAACCAGAAGATCTCCGCAGCCATCGCTGGTATGGCGCCACGGACCTGCGCTCCTTCGGACACCGCTCCCGCACCTTGCAGATGGGCTACTCGCGCCAGGACTACGCCGGCAAGCCGGTGATCGCCATCATCAACACCTGGAGCGACATCAATCAATGCCACACGCACTTCAAGCAGCGCGTGGAGGAGGTCAAGCGCGGCGTGTGGCAGGCGGGCGGATTCCCGCTGGAAATGCCGGCGATCTCATTGTCCGAGCCGTTCCAGAAGCCGACCACCATGCTCTACCGCAATCTGCTGGCGATGGAGACCGAAGAGCTGCTGCGCTCCTATCCGGCCGACGGCTGCGTGCTGATGGGCGGCTGCGACAAGACCACGCCGGCGCTGATCATGGGCGCGGTGTCCATGAATCTGCCCATGGTGTTCATGCCGGCCGGGCCGATGCTGCGCGGCAACTGGCGCGGCAACACGCTGGGCAGCGGCAGCGATTCGTGGAAGTACTGGGCCGAGCTGCGTGCCGGCAACATCGACGAGCGCGCCTGGGGCGAGATCGAGGAAGGCATCGCGCGCTCTGCCGGCACCTGTATGACCATGGGTACCGCGGCCACCATGATGAGCCTGGCGGAGACGCTGGGCCTGGCGCTGCCGGCGTCCTCGGCGATTCCCGCAGTCGACTCCAACCATTCGCGCATGGCCGAAGCCTGCGGCCGGCGTATCGTCGAGATGGTGTGGGAGGATCTGAAGCCGTGCGACATCCTCACCGACGCCGCGTTCGACAATGCCATCACCGTGCTGATGGCGCTCGGCGGCTCGACCAACGCCATCGTGCACTTGGTCGCCATGGCCGGTCGCGCCGGGCTGAAGCTCGATCTCGAACGTTTCGATCGCATCTCCGACAAGGTACCCCTGCTGGCCAACATCCGGCCATCGGGCAAGTACCTGATGGAGGACTTCTACTACGCCGGTGGCCTGCCGGCGCTGCTGGCCGAGCTGGGCAGCCTCATCGACGGCACGCAGAAGACGGTCAGCGGCCGCACGCTCGGGGAGAACATCGCCGGCGCGAAGAGCTATGTCCACGACGTCATCGCGCCGCTGGACAAGCCGGTGAAATCCAGCGGCGGACTGGCCGTGCTGCGCGGCAATCTGGCGCCCGACGGTGCCGTGATCAAGCCCACCGCAGCCGATCCCAAGCTGCTGCAGCATAGCGGCCGGGCGATCGTGTTCGAGGACTACAACGACATGGCTGCGCGCATCGACGACGAGAACCTGCCGGTCGATGCGTCGTCGGTGCTGATCCTGCGCAACGCCGGCCCGCTCGGCGGGCCGGGCATGCCCGAATGGGGCATGCTGCCGATCCCGAAGAAACTGCTCAAGCAGGGCGTGCGCGACATGGTGCGCATCTCGGATGCGCGCATGAGCGGCACCAGCTATGGCGCCTGTGTGCTGCACGTGGCGCCCGAAAGTTACATCGGCGGCCCGCTGGCCCTGGTGCAGACCGGCGACGTGATCGAGCTGGACGTTCCCGGCCGGCGGCTCGACTTGAAAGTCGACGAACAGGAGCTGGCGCGCCGGCGCACAGCGTGGAAGAGGCCCCCTGCCCGGTATCAGCGCGGCTATGGCGCCATCTTTTCCGAGCACATCACGCAGGCCAACGAAGGCTGTGATTTCCGCTTCCTGGAAGGTACGGCGCCGACCCCGGAACCGGAAATCCACTGATCCGCGAGACATCCGCTTCCGTATCATCGCCGCTGCCTTCCCATGAAATCCTCGTTCCTTAGACTGCTTGTACTGTGCGTGCTCGCCGCGTCGTGCCTTCTGCCCGCCTCCGGCACTGCCGCCGACGCCTACCCGACACGCCCGATCGTGCTGGTAGTGCCGTTCTCGGCCGGCGGCCCGACCGACACCGTTGCACGCATTCTGGCCGGCACCATGAGCAAGACCCTGCGCCAGAGCGTGGTGGTGGAAAACCGCGACGGCGCCGGCGGCATCATCGGCGCCGGCTACGTCGCACGCGCCAGGCCCGACGGCTATACCTTTCTCCTGCATCACAACGGCATGGCCACCAGCCGCGCCCTGTATCGCGACCTGCCGTTCGACGCACTGAAGAGCTTCGAGTACATCGGCCAGATCGTCGACGTGCCGATGACACTGGTGGCGCGTTCAGATCTGCCGCCCAACGACATGAAGGCGCTCGTCGCTTACCTGCACGCCAACCGCGACAAGATCAACCTCGCGCATGCGGGTCCGGGATCGGCCTCGCACATGTGCGCCATGCAGTTACGTGCCACGCTGGGTCTGCAGCTCACCACGGTTTCTTTCAAGGGCACGGCACCGGCAATGGTCGCCCTGCTCGGTGGGCACGTGGATCTGCTGTGCGACCAGACCACGCAGACGCTCAGCTACATCCGCAGCAAGCGCGTCAAGCTGTACGGCACCACCGCGCGCACGCATATCAGCTCGCTGCCTTCCGCTCCGACTCTGGCCGAGGGCGGCCTGAAGGACTTCGAAGTGATCGTGTGGCACGGCATCTACGCGCCCAAGGGCACGCCCAAGCCGGTGCTGGATACCTTCGGCAATGCTTTGCGCCAGGCGCTCAAGGATCCCGCCGTGCTCAAGCGCCTGCACGAGCTGGGAGGCGAGCCGGTGAGCGATCAGAAAGTGACGCCGGCGGGACTGCGCGACTGGCTGAAGGCCGAGATCGACAAGTGGACCCCGCTTATCCAGAGCGAGAGCGGGTACCTGGATTGAGGCAGGTTCTTTGACCGGATTCCGCCCCCGAACAAAAGCACTCCGGGGCAGGCCTGCACCGGAATGACGAATGAATGTCGTCGCGGCGGAAGCCGGGACCCAGCGATACGACAGGGCCTTGCTACGACTCCTGGATTCCGGCTTGCGCCGGAATGACGAGAGGATCGCCTCAGGTTGCCAGCGCCCGCTCCAGCACGCGCGCCACGTGCAGCGCCTGACGCTGCGTGCCGTCATGGATCTGATGGCGGCAGCTGGTGCCGTCGGCCACGATCAACGTGGCCGCATCGGCCTCTCGCACCTTGGGCAGCAGGCTCAACTCGCCCATCTTCATCGACACGTCGTAGTGCTCGGCCTGGTAGCCGAAGGCACCGGCCATGCCGCAACAGCTCGATTCGATCGTCTCTACCTGCAGACCGGGCACCAGCTTCAACACACGCTCGACAGCCGGCATCGCCGCGAAGGCTTTCTGGTGGCAATGACCGTGCAGCAGCGCGCGCTGACCCGGCAGCGCCTGCAGCGGCAGCTGCAGGCGCCCGGCCTCGAGCTCGTCGACGAGGAACTCCTCGAACAGATCGGCGCGCTCGGCGATCACACCGACTTCGTCGTCGTCCAGCCCGAGCACCAGGTACTCGTCGCGCAGGCTCAGCAGACAGGACGGTTCCAACCCGACGATGGGCACGCCACGCTCGGCGAAGGGCTTGACCGCCTCGATCAGACGCTGCGCTTCCACACGCGCTTCCTGCACCATGCCGGCGGCGAGGAAGGTGCGGCCGCAGCACAACGGCCGGCCGTTGTCCCCGGGCCGGGCAATGTGCACGGCGTAACCGCCGGCTGCCAGCACACGCTGCGCGGCGTGCAGATTCTCGGGCTCGAAGTAGTTGTTGAAGCTGTCGGCAAACAGCACGACTTCGCGATGGGTGCTGTTGGCCGTATCCTTCGCCGAGCGCAAGAACGTGTCGCGCCGCCACTGCGGCAGCGACCGGTTCGCGCTGAAGCCCGTCCAGCCCTGGGTCATGCGCGCAATGAGTGGCACACGATTGCGCAGGTTCATCAGCGGGGCGAGGTGCGCAGCCAGGGGCGCGTAGCGCGGCAGGAAGGCGATCAGCTTCTGATGCGCGGAATACGGATGCGTGCGATGGTAGCGCTGCATGAACTCGATCTTCATGCGCGCCATGTCCACGCCGGTCGGGCATTCGCGCCGGCAGCCCTTGCAGCTCACGCACAGATCGAGCGCCTCGCGCACCGCCTGCGTGGCCGCTGCCTCGCTGCCGAGCTGACCGCTGATCGCCAGGCGCAGCGTGTTGGCGCGTCCGCGCGTGAGATGCTGCTCGTCGCGCGTAGCGCGATACGAGGGACACATGGTGCCGGCGTCGAACTTGCGACAGTGGCCGTTGTTGTTGCACATCTCCACCGCGCCGGCCAGGCTGCCCCACTCGCTCCAGTCGAGCACGGCGTCATCGACCCGGGTGCGGTAGCCGGGCTTGAAACGGAACAGGCTGCGATCGTCCATCTTCGAGGGCCGCACGATCTTGCCCGGGTTCATCAGCCCCCTGGGATCGAACAGCGCCTTGATCTCGCCCAGCGCCCGGGTCAGCTTCTCGCCCAGGATCGGCTCGATCCATTCCGAGCGCACCAGTCCGTCGCCATGCTCACCCGAATACGCACCCTTGAAGCGGCGCACCAGCGCACAGGCTTCCTCGGCGATGGCGCGCATCTTCTGCGCGCCGTCGTCCTTCATGTTGAGCACCGGTCGCACGTGCAAGGTACCGACCGAAGCGTGCGCGTACCAGGTGCCGCGTGTGCCGTGCCTGGCGAAGACCTCGGTGATGCGGGCGGTGTATTCGGCCAGATGCTCGAGCGGCACCGCGCAATCTTCGATGAACGACACCGGCTTGCCGTCGCCCTTCATCGACATCATGATGTTCAGGCCCGCCTTGCGCACCTCCCAGATGTCCTTCTGCGCTGCGGCTTCGGTCACTTCCACCACGCTGCCCGGCAGACCCAGATCGGCCATGAGCTCGACCAGACGGCCGAGCTTGGCCAGCTGCGCATCGCGTGTTTCGCCGGCGAACTCCACCAGCAGAATGGCGTCCGGATGACCGCGCAGGTAGCGCTGCATGATCTCGCGGTACTGCGCGATGCCGAGCGCGAGATCGATCATGGTGCGGTCCACCAGCTCCACCGCATCGGGGTCGAGCTCGACGATGTGCCGGGTGAGATCCATCGCCTGGTAGAAGGTGGGGAAGTGGCACACGCCGAGCACCTTGTGCCGCGGAATCGGCGAGAGCTTCAGGCGCAGGCGCTCGAAGTAGGCGAGCGTGCCTTCCGAGCCCACCAGCAGATGCGCGAGGTTGTGCAGCTTGCCGGGCACCACCAGGTCCAGGTTGTAGCCCTGCACGCGTCGCAGGAGCCTGGGCCAGCGCGCCTCGATCTCGGCCGCCTCGCGCCCGGCAATGGCGTGCACGGCCTCGATCAGTCTGCGGTACTCCGCGCTCGCGGCGCCGACGTCCGCGCTGGACCCGAAGTGCCAGCGCCTGCCGCCCGGCAGCCAGGCGTCGATGCCGAGCACGTTGTGCACCATGTTGCCGTAGCGGATCGAGCGCGAGCCGCAGGAGTTGTTGCCGGCCATGCCGCCGAGCGTGGCCTGGGCCGAGGTGGATACGTCCACCGGGTACCACAGGGCGTGCCGGCGCAATGCCGCGTTGAGGTGATCGAGCACCAGCCCAGGCTGCACCAGCGCCTCGCGCTGCTCGACATCGACCTCGAGCACGCGGTTGAGGAACTTGCTGTTGTCGATGACCAGCGCTGCGCCCACCGTCTGCCCGCACTGCGAAGTACCGGCCCCGCGCGGCAGGACCGGCACATCCGCTTCCAGCGCGATCTCCAGCGCCGCGCGTGCGGCTTCTTCGTTGCGCGGAACCACCACGCCGATGGGATCGATCTGGTAGATCGAGGCATCGGTGCTGTAGCGGCCACGGCTGGCGGCGTCGAACATCACCTCGCCATCGACTTCGCGCCGTAGGCGCGCTGCCAGCGGATGGGGTGCGTACGTCGGGGCGCGGAAGCGAATCGGTTGCGGGTTCATGCTCATGGTGATGGCGATTGTAACCGTGCGCCTTGCGGCCATTGCGCCATTTCGCCGTGCTACACACTTGCGCGCAGTGCTGACACAATGACGCTTCCATCTCCGCGCGAGCCTTACAGGTGCCTGCCCGCCGCCCTTCGTTCCGGCGCCAGGGCGTCGACAACGTGACGCCCTGATGCCACTGCGTCCTGTGCGCCGAACCCACTCGCCGATGTCCGCGCTGCGCGCGTTGCTGGCGCGCCGGCTGCGCGGCTCGCCGCTGCGCCACCCACGTTTCCGGCGCTTCTACGGCGGCACCATCGGCACCGCGCTCGGCTTCACCATGCACGCGACGGTCGCTGCCTGGCTGATGGCCACGTTGACACCGTCGGCGTTCATGGTGGCGCTGGTACAGACGGCGAGCACCGGACCGGCGCTGCTGCTCGGGATGATTGCCGGCACGCTGGCCGACATCATCGACCGGCGCGCCATGGTGATGGCCACCCAGGCGCTGCTGCTGGGCGCCACCGCGGTGCTGGGGGTGGTCACGCTCGCCGGCTGGATCGAACCGGTATCGCTGCTGCTGCTCGTCTTCCTCATAGGCATCGGCTTCACGTTCTACATGCCGGCACAGCAGGCGATGGTGAACGATCTGGTGCCGCGCGCGGAACTGGCGCCGGCGGTGGCACTGTCGGCAGTGGCATTCAACGTGGCGCGCGCAGCTGGACCAGCCCTGGCCGGAGCGATCGCGGCGTGGCTGGGATCGGGCAGTGCGATGCTGGCCAGCGCCTTGTTCTTCCTGTGGATGCTGATCGCGCTGCGCGGCTGGCGGCCGCCGGCGCGTTCCATCCCGGGTGCGCCCGAGACGCTGTTCTCCGGGCTAAGCAGCGGCTTGCGCTATCTGCG
Organism: Burkholderiales bacterium; assembly: GCA_026125625.1. Taxonomy (GTDB): domain Bacteria; phylum Pseudomonadota; class Gammaproteobacteria; order Burkholderiales; family SHXO01; genus SHXO01. The sequence goes on from JAHCKU010000005.1 coordinate 6,800, forward strand.
TCATTCGCCGCCGTTGCGCGCGGCGGTGGTGCGCAACCTCAGCTTCAGCCTGTGCGCCAGCGCGCTATGGGCGCTGCTGCCGGTCATTGCACGCGACCAGCTTCAGCTCGGTGCCGGCGGCTTCGGTCTGCTGCTCGGCTTCTTCGGTGCCGGCGCCGTGACCGGTGCACTGTGGATTCCCCGGCATCTGCAGCGCGTGCCGCTGAACACCGTGATCCTCGGCGGCATCCTGCTGTGGGCTGCGGCCATTCTGGTGATCGCCTTCGCGCCATGGACCGTGACGGCCGTGATCGGCACAGCCGCAGCCGGTGCCGCCTGGGTAAGCGTGCACGCCAGCCTGTCGACGGGAACGCAAAGCACGGCGCCGGCCTGGGTACGCGCGCGCGCGGTATCCACCAACCTGGTGTCGGTGCAGGCCAGTCTGGCACTGGGCAGCGTGGTATGGGGCGCGATCGCTTCGCTCGCCGACACCCGCACCGCGCTGGCGGTGTCGGCCCTGGTGATGTTGCTGCTGCTGGTGCTCAGCCGGCGTGTGCAGGTGACCATGGGCAACGAAGCCGACATCACCCCCGGCGTGCAGCTGCCGGAGCTGACATTGGCGATCCAGCCCGCGGCAGACGACGGTCCGGTGCTGATCCAGATCGAGTACCGGGTCGATCCCGAGAATCGCGACGCCTTCCTGCACGCGGTGAGCGGTATCGAGAGTGTGCGTCGGCGCAACGGTGCCAGCAGCTGGCGCATCTTCCGCGACCTCGAGGACGACGGGCGCTACGTCGAGCGCTTCGTCATCAATTCCTGGGCGGAGTACACGCGCCAGCGCGCGCGCATGACCGTGGCCGAGCGCGACTTGCAGACGCGCGTGCTTCGACTGCACCGGGAGGGCACGCCGATCCGTATCTCGCGCCTGATCGGGGTGGAGCCTTTCGAGACACCGTGAGTGGGCAGGCTGCGAAGTTGCCGGATGCGCCGACCGCGTAGGCGCCAGCCCGGTTATCCTATGTAGTCCGGCTCGATGCCAGCAAACCCGGGGATACTCATGACGCTCCATACCGGCCGCCATTTCCTGCAGATTCCGGGGCCGACCAACGTACCGGATCGCGTGCTGCGCGCGATCGATTCGCCCACCATCGATCATCGCGGACCGGAATTCGCGCGGCTCGGTGTGGAAGTGCTGGAGGGCATGCGCGCGGTGTTCCAGACGCGCCATCCGGTCGTCATCTATCCCGCTTCGGGCACCGGCGCCTGGGAGGCGGCACTGGTCAACACGCTTTCTCCCGGCGACCGCGTGCTGATGTACGAAAGCGGGCAGTTCGCGCTGCTGTGGCGGCGTCTGGCGTCCCGCCTCGGCCTCGAAGTCGAACTCCTGCCCGGCGACTGGCGCCGCGGCGCCGAGGCGGCTGCGATCGAGGCACGCCTGGCGGAAGACCGTACGCATACCATCAAGGCCGTGTGCGTGGTGCACAACGAAACCTCCACCGGTGCGGTGACGCAAGTGCCGAAGGTGCGCGCTGCGCTCGACGCGCACGCCATCCGGCGCTGCTGATGGTGGACACCATCTCCTCGCTGGCCTCGATCGATTACCGCATGGACGAGTGGGGTGTGGACGTCACCGTCGGCGGCTCGCAGAAGGGCTTGATGCTGCCGCCGGGACTTTCGTTCAACGCGATCGGCGACAAGGCGCTGGCCGCGAACGGGACGGCAAAGCTGCCGCGCTCGTACTGGAGCTGGGAAGAGATGCTGGCGCCGAACGCGAAGGGCTTCTTCCCGTACACGCCGGCAACCAATCTGCTGTACGGGTTGCGCGAGGCGCTGCACATGCTGCAGGAAGAGGGATTGAGCCGGGTGTTCGCACGCCATGCGCGCCATGGCGAGGCTACGCGCGCGGCGGTGCGCGCCTGGGGGCTGGAAATCCTGTGCGCCGATCCCGAGGAATACAGCAATTCGCTGACTGCGGTGCTGATGCCGCAGGGCCATGATGCCGACCATCTGCGCGATCTTATCCTCGAGCGCTTCGACATGTCGCTCGGCATGGGCCTGGGCAAGCTGCAGGGCAAGGTATTCCGCATCGGCCACCTCGGCCACTTCAACGATCTCATGCTGGCGGGCACTCTGAGCGGCGTGGAGATGGGCCTCGGGCTCGCCGGCGTGCCGCTGCGGGGCAGCGGCGTTCAGGCGGCGCTGGAGGTGCTGGCACGCGGCTGAGCGCAGGCGCACGCATGGAACTGCGCCAGCTCGAATACTTCATCGCCATCGCGGAGACCGGCGCCTTCTCACGCGCAGCGCTGCGGCTGAGCGTGGGACAGCCGATCCTGAGCCGGCAGATCCGCGCGCTCGAGCAGGAGCTGGGGACCGAGCTCTACTACCGGACGGGACGCGGCATCGTGCTGACCGAGGCCGGCAAGATTCTCGAGCAGCATGCGCGCGGCGTGCTGGAGACCACTGCCGGGGCCAAGCGTGCCATCGGTGCGCTCGGTTCGGCACCCACCGGCAAGGTCACCATCGGCATGCCGCCATCGGTCGGTGCCGTGCTCACCGCGCCGATCGTGCACCAGTTCCGCGCGCAGTTCCCGCGTGTCTCGCTCGGCGTGATGGAGGGCTTCAGCGGTCACGTGCTGGAGTGGCTGACCACCGGACGCATCGACGTCGCCGTGCTGTACAACGCGCCGCGGGTGAGCACGCTGATTGCCGATGCGCTGGTGACCGATGAGCTGTTCCTGCTCGGACCGGCTGCCGATCCCGCCGGCGTGGGCGGAGAACAGGTGGTGGGTGCGCGTCTGGCGGAGATTCCACTCATCCTCCCCAGCCGCCCGCACGGACTGCGCGTGCTGGTCGACGACTTCCTGGCCAGGGCCGGCCTGTCGCCCAACGTGCAGGTGGAGATCGACGCCATGGCCTCCACGCTCAGCCTGGTCGAGAACGGCATCGGCTATACCGTGCTGTCCTACTCCTGCGTCCATCCGCTGATCGAGGCGGCGCGCATCCGCAAGTGGTCGATCGTGGAGCCGACCATGACGCGCACGCTGGTGGTGGCGACCTCCACTCAGCGTCCGGTCACCAAGGCGGCGCGCGCGCTGGTGGGCTTCGTGCGCCGCCACGTCGATGCGCTGGTCACGGCCGGACGCTGGAACCCGCGACCTTGAAAAACTACTGCGCGGGGTTCAGCTGCGGCGCGGCTCCACGTCCAGGCGCACGATCCAGTCCGACATGCCTTCCCCTGCCACCGGGTAGCGCTCCATCACCAGCGGGTCATGGCCCGGGATGATGTGCTGCGGCGAGCTCGCCAGTGCGCGCAGCTTCCTGTATCCCTCCAGCATGTCGCCGAGGTTGTAGAGGATGGGATAGGCGCGATCCTGCTCCATATGGGCATAGAAGTGGCTGGCGTCCGAAGCCAGCACCACCCAGCCGCGACGCGTGCGCACGCGCACCGACTGCAGACCTCGCGTATGACCGCCGATGTGATACAGCTCGATACCCGGCGCCAGCTCGCCGGTGCCGTCGTGAAACTGCACGCGACCGTTGAACACGCAACGAACCAGATGCGCGACGTCATCGGCCTCGTAGCCGTGGCGCATCAGGTCGTGGCACATGCAGCGGCCGGTAGCGAATTCCATCTCCTTGTCCTGCAGGTGATAGCGCGCCTGCGCGAACAGCGGCACGTTGCCGGCATGATCGTAGTGCATGTGCGTGATCACCACGTCCTCGACCTTGGCCGGGTCGACGCCCAGCGCGCGCACGCCTTCGGCCACCGGGTGCAGGATCTGCCGCCCGCGCTTGCGTCCCACCGGCTCGTCGAATCCGGTATCGACCACCACCGTGCGCTGAGCGCCCTTGATCACCCAGACGTAGTAGAACAGCGGCATGTCGACGTCGTGAGGGTCGCCACCGACGAAATTTTCCGGCGAGCGGCGTGACAACCGCGCGTACTTGACCGCATACACTTCGTAGTGTTCTTCGCTCATCGCCCTGCTCCTCGTCGGGGCCGGCGCAGCGCGCCGGGTCCTCGATGCACACTCACTTGCCGCCCGCCTTCTCGTATTCGGCGATCGCTTCGCGCGCGTTGCGGAAGGAATCGACGGCTGCCGGCACGCCGCAGTAGATCGCCACCTGCAGCAGGACCTCGCGAATCTCGGTCTTGCTCACGCCGTTGCGCAAGGCACCGGCCACGTGCATCTTGAGCTCGTGCGGGCGGTTCAACGCAGACAGCATGGCGATGTTGAGCATGCTGCGCGTCTTCTTGGTCAGCTCCTCGCGCCCCCACACCGCACCCCAGCAGTACTCCGTCACCAGGCGCTGCATCGGCATGTTGAAGTCATCAGCCGAAGCGATCGACTTCTCCACGAATTCCTTCCCCAGCACCGACTTGCGAATCTCCAGTCCACGTTCGAACAGCTCGTCGTTCATTTGTTTCACTCCTCGTCAGTTGGTCAAACAGTAAAAAACGCTCGATGCAAGTATGCAAAGGCCGCAAGGAACCGGCAATCCGGCAATGGAGATGTTGCGGATTTTCTTGACGCTGTTCGCGGCCTTCGCGTTTCGAATCGTTCTTCAACGCGGCCAGATCGGCTGGGCCACCGCATCTTTGCCCGGATAGACCGTGACCGGCACGCCTTTCTGCCATTGCACGATCAGCAGTCCGGCCGCCTCACGGCGGCCGGCGGCGTCGAACTTCACGCTCCCGCCGGGAAAGAACTGCGCCGCGCCGTCGGTCAGATTCATGCTGCGCAGGGCCTTGGCCACCGCTGCGCGGTCGGCCTTGCCGGCCGCTTCGAGCGCGGCCTTGAAGATCCACATGTCGCCATAGGTGGTGACGAAGTGCTGCGTCGGCCAGGGCTCCTTGGTCTTCTGCCGTACTTCCTCGACGAAGCCCTTCTGCGAAGCAGTCGGCCAGTTGGCCACCACCGACATCACGCCTTCGAGCTGCGCGACGTTCATGTTGTTGCGCAGATCAGGATCGAGGATGGCGGCGCCGTTGGAGATGGTCGGCAGCCGGCCCCTGCCCAGGCCGAACTCGTTCATCTTCTCCAGCAGCAGCTTGGCGTCCGAGATCGCGGTGGGCAGCAGCAGCAGGATGTCCGGTCGCTTCGAGCGCACGCGCTGGATCAGGGGCGTGGCGTTGGCCAGCGGCGGGGTGAACACTTCGTCCACCACCAGCTCGAGACCGAGCTTGGACAGCTGATGATCCTTGATCGGTTTGACGAAGGCCACCGACGCTGCAGTGTTGTCCATCACGATGCCGACCGTCTTCGGCCGCTTGCCGGAGGCCTGGGTGGCCATCTCCATCAGCGCCGGCAGCGAGCCTTCGGCCTGCTGATCGCCGGTGGCCGAGGTCTGGAACACGTACTTGAAACCGCGCTCGGTGATCAGATCGGAGTAGGAAAAAGTGACCACGGGCAACGCGGCACGCTCGGTCACCTCGGTCACCGCCAGGGTGAACGAGCTGAGATAGGCGCCGGTGGCGGCGACCAGATTCGGCGACTCGGCGACCATGCGCTGCGCCGCATTCTTTGCCTTCTCGACGCTTTCGCCGGCATCGAACACCACCAGCTTCAGCTTCGCTCCGCCCATCGACTTGATGCCGCCCTGGGCGTTGATGGTGGCGATGGCGAGATCGGCGGCAGTCTTCATCACCTGCCCCTGCCTTGCCCACGGGCCGGACATGGGCGCGATCAGGCCGACTTCGACAGTCTTCGATTGCGCCAGCACCGTGTGCGCGAACAAGGCCAGGGCGGCGCCCAACAGGGCGCGGCCGAGTCCGGCCTTCGCGCGTGCAGTCTGCATCATGCTTCCTCCTCGTTCTTTTCGTCGTGCGCTACATGCCAAGATACGCTTGACGGATGCGATCGTCGCGCATCAGCTCGTCGTGCGAGCCGCTCAGCACAACGCTGCCGGCTTCCAGCACGTAGCCGCGCTTGGCGAAGTGCAGCGCCTCGGCCACGCGCTGCTCGACCAGCAGCACGGTAAGACCGGACTGCCCATGAATCGAGACGATACGCTCGAAGATCTCGTCAGCGATGGAGGGCGCCAGTCCCATGGACGGCTCGTCAAGCATCAGCAGCTTGGGCGACGAGGCGAGCCCGCGCGCGATCGCCAGCATCTGCTGCTGGCCGCCCGAGAGCGAGCCGGCGAGCGATTTCGCCCGGGTGGCCAGCACCGGAAACCAATTGTAGATGCGCTCGATGTTCGCACGCCACGCGCGTTGACCGGGCTGCGTGTAGGCGCCCATCTCGAGATTCTCGAGCACCGTGAGCGACGGAAACACCTGCCTGCCTTCGGGCACGTGTGCAATGCCCAGGTGTGCACGTTGCGCCGCCGGCACACCGGTCAACTCGCGTCCCTCGAAGCGGATCGAACCGGCACTGACCGGAACCACGCCGGAGATGGTCTTGAACAGCGTGCTCTTGCCGGCGCCGTTGGGTCCGACGATGGCGGTCAGCTCGCCCTGGCCGACGCCAAACGACACCTCCTTGAGAGCCGGCACGCCGCCGTAGTCGGCGCATACGCCGCGCAGCTCAAGCATTGGCCATCCTCCACTTGCGCCCGAGGTAGGCATCGATCACCGCCGGATCCTGCGTGATGCGCGCCGGCTCCCCTTCCGCGAGCACGGCGCCGTCGTCGAGCACCACGAAGCGATCGACCAGACGTACCATGGCCTGCATGGTGTGCTCGATGATGACGATGGTGAGGCCACTGGCGGCGAGCGCGCGGATCAGCGTGATCAGCTCTTCGACCTCGGCGCCGGTCAGGCCGGCCATGGTCTCGTCCAGCAGAAGAATGCGCGGTTTTCCGGCGAGCGCGCGGGCGATCTCGAGCAGGCGCAACTGCTTGTTGGTCAGGCCGTCGGCGAGCCGCTGCGCGTGCTCGGCGAGACCGACCTGCGCCAACGCATCGAGCGCAACGGCGCGCGCCGCCGCGGCCGATGGTTCGTGCAGAAACGCCCCGATCATCACGTTGTCGAGCATGCTCATGCGCCGGAAGGGCCGTGCCACCTGGAACGTACGACCGATGCCGGCGGCGCACACTCGATCCGGCGCGCTGCCGGCGATGCTGCGGCCGTCGAGAACGACCTCACCGCCGTCCGGACGCAGGAAGCCGTTGAGCAGATTGAACAGCGTGGTCTTGCCGGCGCCGTTGGGTCCGATGATGCCGAGAATTTCTCCCTGCCGCACCTGCAGGGTCACGTCGCGTACCGCCTTCAGGCCGCCGAAGGACTTCGACAGCTGGCGCGCCTCGAAGATCACCGGCCGCTCGGGCCCGGACGCACGCTGCGCGGCGGCGGCCGGGGACACGGGCGACGCAGCGGCTGGGGCCGGTGCTGCACGCGCACGCTTGCGCCGGTACGCACGCCACTTCCATACCACGCCCTCGGGCGCGAGCAGGATCACGGCGATGATCGCCAGGCCGTACACCACGCCCTGGATGCCGGGAATCTTGTCCGCCAACTGCGCGTGCAGGAACTCGCTCAGCGGCACCAGTACCAGCGCACCCAGGACCGGTCCCCATACCGTGGCCGCCCCGCCGAACATGGCCACGATCAAGGCCTGCGCCGACACCAGCATGCCGAACACCGCAGGGGGCGTCACCACCAGCAGCACCACCGCGTACAAGCCGCCGGCAACCCCGGCCATGGCGCCGCTCAGCGTGATCGCCAACAGCTTCCAGTGCAGCGTGCGCACACCGGCGGCTTCGGCTGCTGCCTCGTCCTCCTTGATGGCGATCAGGGACAGGCCGAAGCGCGAACGTTCCACCCGGCCCGTCAGCAGCATCGCCAGCACCATCAGCCCGGCCGCCAGCCAGGTGTAGATGCGGTGGTCTTCGAACTGCATGAACTGCAGCGCCGCGTCACGCCGCATCGGCAGCGTCAGCTCCTGATAGCCGAGCCATTCGAACACGTACATCAACGCCAGCGGATAGGCGAGCATGGCCAGCGCGAAATAGTGTCCGCGCAGGCGGAAGGTGGGAATGCCGACGATCAGGCCGGCCAGCGCGCCGACCACGCCGGCGGCAGGAATGCCGAGCCACGGCGAAAGATTCCAGCCGATCTGGGCCAGGGCGACGAAGTAGGCGCCCAGGCCGAAGAAGGCGGCATGGCCGAAGGAGACGAAGCCGCTGTAGCCGCTCAACAGATTCCACGCCAGGCCCATCACCGCCCAGATCGGCACCACGGTGAGGATGAGCTGATAGTAGGAATGCGTGACCAGTGCGGCGAACGCCGCATAGGCGAGGCCGAAGCCGATGATCAGAACGGTTTCGCGCCGCATGCCCGGACTCGCCCTCAGGTCCGGCGCGCAGCGGTGCCGAACAGGCCCTGCGGGCGCAGCAGCACGATGACCAGGAACATGACGAAGATCGCCGCGTTCTGCAGTTGATTGGGCAGGAACAGCGTCGACAGCTGCTGCACCAGACCGATGGTCAGCCCGCCCAGGAAGGCGCCCGGGACGCTGCCCAGCCCGCCCAGCACGACGCCGGCATACATCACGATCACGTACTCGAGGCCGACATAGGGCTGGAACGAGATGCTGGAGGCGAGCAGCCCGCCGCCGATGGCGGTGATGGCCACGCCCAGGCCGAAGGCCAGCCGGTGCGCACGCGCGACGTCGATACCCATGTACACGGCGGCCACCGGATTGTCGGCGGCCGCACGCAGCGCTTTGCCGAGCCGGGTTCGATTCATCACCGCCACGAACACCAGCACCACCGCCAGTGCGATCAGGGCGGCAATGCTCTGGCCCTGGTTGACGAAGATCTCCACGCGCTCACCGTGCAATGGACCGACCAGCCAGGCGGTGGAGGCGAGCGGGGTCTGGATGGATACCGGCGCCGAGCCGAACAGATAGAGCGCGCCGTTCTGCAGCACCAGCGCGATGCCCAGCGTGAGGATGAGCTGCGCGTAGTGACCTTCGGAGGCGAGCGCACTGGCGCGCATGCCAGTGACACGGCTCACCAGCAGCTTGTGCACCAGCATGCCGGCGACGAAGATCACCGGACCCGCGAACAGCGCGGCGAGATAGGGCGAGAGCCACTCGCCGAACAGCGGCACGGCGGCGAGCATGCCGAAGGCGTAGAACGCCACATACATGCCGAGCATCATGAAATCGCCGTGCGCGAAGTTGATCACGCGCATGACGCCGAAGATGAGGCTCAGGCCGACGCATACCAGACCATAGATGGCGCCGGTAAGCAGGCCTGCGGTGAGCGCTTGCAGGAAATTCTCGAGGAACTGAGGCAGGTCCATGATCAGGCCGGGTGCGCGCTCGAAAGCGAGCACGGCACACATCGGCGGAAGAAAAAGAAGAAGTGGAAGATGTCCCTCAGGAAGCTCAGCACCAGTTTCGCGCTGCGCGTTGCCTACCGTTCACCCAGCAGCGCGATGAATGCGCCGACGTCCTCGCTGCGCTCGATACCGCCGATCGCCTGCTCGATCTGCGCCGCGCGCGCACTGCCGAGCGCGGACGAGAGCGCACCGCGGAAGCGCTCCCGCACTTCGTCGGCGCTCGCGTTCACCACGTCCGCCAGCCGCGCACGGTGCACCGCGCCCGTGGTTTCGGTCACTTCCACTTCGCCGCCCTGCTGCCCGGGATAGGCAGCGGTCATGGCCTCGTCGATCTCCAGCGTGGTCATGCCGATCAGCCGATGCAGCACCGGGTCCTTGAGCAGCTCGAAGTTGCTTTCCGCGACGCGCCCGGTCATCAGCGCGGCAGCGACGTTGAACTGGATGCTCATCTTCCCCTGCAGCACGTGCGCGAACGGTCCCGGATAGTTGCAGCCGGGATAGAGCGCACCGGCGCGCGGGACACGGATGCGGATGGCGGCGATGCGCTCCGGCGTCACCTTGCTGTTGCGCACCACTTCCAGTGCGGCCTGGCTCGGCGTCTGGGCAAAGTTACAGGCCGGCACCGGCTTGTGATACACGCTCAGCAGCTCGGGCGTGCCGCGGAACAGCTCGACCTTCGCGGCGGCGGAACGCTTGCGCAAGGAGGCGAACATGCCGGCCTCGCCGTCGAGCGCGGAGGGCGACGCGAATGCCCCGGCCTGCGCCAGCCGTACCGCGCCGAGCGCGTTGCGCGCAGCGAAGCCGGCGTGGAAGAACATCTCGCTGCCGCCGGTATGCGCCCACTGGTTGAAGCCGAGAATGGTATTGGCGGCAATCGCGATGGCGCTGGTCGCTGCCTCCACGTCGAGGCCCAGCAGACGCGCACCGGCAGCAGCAGCCGCGACCGGTCCGGTCACACCGGTCGGACGATGAATACGCGCGACCTCGGCATCCATCAGCGCACGCCCGATGCGTCCGCCCACCTCGTAGCCGACCGCGACGGCAGCGATGAAATCCGCTCCCCGCACCCGTCGCATCTGCGCCAGGGCGAACAGCGTGGGCAGCACGACGATGCCCAGATGGCTGATGCTGCCGGCATGCATGTCCTCACGCACCAGGCCGTGGCCCATGACGGCGTTGACGAAGGCGGCATCGCCATAGCCGGTGCGCGATGCGGCGCCTATGACGGTCGCGCCATCGGGCAACGCATCGATCATCGCCCTGGCCTGGCGGCTCCACGGCAGATCCTTCGATTCGAAGGCGCAGCCGATCAGATCCATCAGGCAGACACACGTCTTCTCGACCACTGCAGCGGGAAGTTGCTCCAGCGACACGGCGCATGCGACGCGCGCGATGCGCGAGGCGAGCGGCTCGTGCGCTTCGAGGATGGCCGGGCTGGCGACGGCGATGGACATGCTGCCCTCCGTGGAAAGAATTTCGACGCGCCGCGGTTCAGCGCGGCGAGCGGACTTCGGCGTCGGCCCAGGTCTCGATCACGCGGCAGATGGAAGTGAAATCCGAATCGGCGCCGTACAGTGCCTGGGTCACCGCGAGCATCTGGCGCACCGCGGCTCCGACCACCATGGGCACGCCCATGGATTCGGCCTCGTCGATGCACAGGCGCACGTCCTTGTAGGACAGGCCGATGGCGAAGCCGAAATCGAACGTGCCCGGCAATACCGAGCGCGGAAACTTGTCCTGCGTGGCGCTGTTACGGCCGGTGCTGGAGTTGATGACATCGAGCATGACTTTGGGATCGAGGCCGGCCTTGACCCCCATGACCATGGCTTCGGATGAGACCGCCATCGCAGCCGCGGCGAGCAGATTGTTGGCGAGCTTCATCACCTGCGCCTGACCGGCACCCTCGCCCAGATGGAATGGCTTGCCGAAGGTCTTGAGGATGTCCTCGACATGCGCGTAGACCGGCTTGGGGCAGGACACCATCACCGCCAGCGTACCTTCGCGTGCGCCCTTCAATCCGCCGCTGACCGGGGCATCGATGTATGCGATGTCGCGACCGCCGAGGGACTCGGCGACGATCTTCGCAGTCCGTGGTCCGATGGTGGAGAAATCCACCACGCGCTTGACACGCTTGCCCTCGATCAGGCCCTGCGTGCCGGTGGCCACGGCCTGGACGATGTTCGGATTGGGCAGGCTGAGGAATACGGTCTCGGCGGCATCTGCGACCGCCGCCGGCGAGGCAAGCACGGCAGCACCGCCGCGTTCCGCCTCCGCCATGGCATCCCGGCTGACGTCGTAGACGCACAGCCGGTATCCGGCCTTGAGCAGGCGTTGCGTCATCGGGCCGCCCATGCGGCCCACTCCCACGAATCCGACTGGTTCTGCCGACATCTCCATCCCCCTCGTGCCCCCGCTCGATATTGGAAGTCCTGCCTGCGCTGCGGTGGGGCAACTGTCCGATCATAATCTTCCGGCTCTCCGCGCGCACCATCACCAGTGACATAGCAGACTGATACGTGGCGGCATAACGCAAGGCGCTCACGCCATCGTGCACGGCGCGTGGAAGGCACACCCACGGCCGTCGGGCATACCGTGTTGCAATATGCCGTACCGCCGCCATCTGGATTGCGACAGCCTTTCCCATGAACATGCCCGCCCTTGCTCCAGCCGTGTCTTCCGAGCCGACCCGCAGCCTTACGCTGCCGGTTCAGGGCATGACTTGCGCCTCGTGCGTGGCGCGCGTGGAGAAGGCGCTGCATCAGGTGCCCGGTGTAGCGCAGGCCAGCGTCAACCTCGCCACCGAATCCGCCACTGTCGAATTGACCGTCGCGACGTCGCCGGAAGCAGTGGTCAAAGCCATCGAGGACGCCGGCTACGACGTACCGCGTGTGCCGCTGCGGCTGCAGATCGAGGGTATGACCTGCGCCTCCTGTGTCGGACGGGTGGAGAAGGCGTTGCAGGCGGTGCCGGGCGTGCAGTCAGCGAGCGTGAACCTGGCCACCGAGCAGGCCGACGTGGTCACCACCGGTGTGGATGCGGGAACTTTGATCGCCGCAGTGGAGCAGGCCGGCTACGGGGCTGCAGTGGCGACCACTGCCGGTGCGGCACCGCCGCTGGCGACGCAGCGGCGCCTGCCCGACTGGTGGCCGGTGGCGCTGGCTGGCGCATTGTCCCTGCCTCTGGTGCTGCCGATGCTGGGCGAGCTCGCCGGACGGCACTGGATGCTGCCGGGCTGGCTGCAGTGGCTGCTCGCCACCCCCGTGCAATTCTGGCTCGGTGCACGTTTCTACCGTGCCGGGTGGAAGGCGCTGCGTGCCGGCACCGGCAACATGGATCTGCTGGTGGCCATCGGCACCAGCGCCGGCTATGCGCTCAGCGTCTACCACCTGCTTGTCGCCGCACCCGGGCAGATGCCGCATCTGTATTTCGAAGCCTCGGCAGTGGTCATCACTCTGGTGCTGCTGGGCAAGTTGCTGGAGACGCGCGCCAAGCGCCAGACCACCGCTGCCATTCGCGCCTTGCAGGCGCTGCGGCCGGAACGCGCGCGCGTGATCCGCAACGGCATCGAGCACGAAGTGGGCATCGAGGCAGTGCGCGTGGGCGACGAGCTGGTGGTGCGGCCGGGTGAGCGCATTCCGGTGGACGGTGAGGTGCTGGAAGGCCATAGCGATGTGGATGAAGCGCTGATCACCGGCGAGTCGCTGCCGGTGGCGAAGCAGCCCGGCAGCCGGGTCATCGGCGCCTCCATCAACGGCGAAGGACGTCTGCGCCTGCGCACCAGTGCTGTCGGCACCGAAACCACCCTGGCCCGCATCATCCGTCTGGTGGAGTCGGCGCAGGCCCGCAAGGCGCCGATCCAGCGCCTGGTGGACCGCGTCAGCGCGCTGTTCGTCCCGGTGGTGCTCGGCGTGGCGCTGCTCACCGTGCTCGCCTGGGGTCTCGCCACCGGCGACTGGACCCAGGCCACCCTCAACGCCGTGGCGGTGCTGGTGATCGCCTGCCCGTGCGCACTGGGACTGGCCACGCCCACCGCGATCATGGCCGGCACCGGCGTGGCCGCCCGTCACGGCATCCTGATCAAGGACGCGCAGGCGCTGGAGCTGGCGCACGCCGTGCGCACGGTGGCGTTCGACAAGACCGGCACGCTCACCGAGGGTCGGCCGACGCTGGTGGCGCTCGAACCCGCACCGGGCGAGCAGACGGACGAGCTGCTGGTGCTGGCCGCCGCCCTGCAGCAGGGCAGCGAGCACCCGCTGGCGAAGGCGGTGCTCGAGGCGGCACGCGCGCACACGCTGATGCCCTCCGTGGCCGCAGAAGTACGCGCGCTGGCCGGCCGTGGCATCGAAGGCACGGTGGCGGGACGTTCGCTGCAACTGGGCAGCCGCAGGCTGATGCAGGAGCTAGGCGTCGATCTCGCCCCCCTGCTGCACGCCGCGCAGAAGCTGGAGGCCGAGGGACGCACGCTGTCCTGGCTGGCCGAACGCGGTACGCCCGGGCCACGGCTGCTCGGGCTGCTCGCCTTCGGCGATGCGCTCAAGGCCGGCGCCGCGGCGGCGGTTGCGCGCCTGCAGCGGCTGGGCGTGAAGACGGTCATGCTCACCGGTGACAACGCGCGCGCGGCAGGTGCGGTGGCGCATGCGCTGGGCGTGGACCGGGTCGAGGCCGAGGTCCTGCCCGCGGACAAGGCACGCATGGTCGAGGGTCTGCGCACCGGCGAGGGCAAGGTGGCGATGGTGGGCGACGGCATCAACGACGCGCCCGCCCTGGCGGCAGCAGACGTCGGCATCGCCATGGCCACCGGCACCGACGTGGCCATGCACACCGCCGGGATCACCCTGATGCGCGGCGACCCGTTGCTGGTCGGCGATGCCATCGACATTTCCCGGCATACCTATCGCAAGATCCGCCAGAATCTGTTCTGGGCGTTCGTCTACAACGTGATCGGCATTCCGCTGGCTGCATGCGGCCTGCTCTCGCCGGTGATCGCCGGAGCAGCGATGGCCTTGAGCAGCGTCAGCGTGGTCGGCAATGCGCTGCTGCTCAAGCGCTGGCGCCCGACTCAGCGGTCCTGACCGAAACCCCGCGGGCTCAGAACTTCTGCGGCCGCAGCACGCCGATGTCGGCTACGAACAGCGTCATGGCATAGTCGTCGTAGTACTTCTCGCGCAAGGTGCTGGCGATCTTCTCCGCCACCGCCTCGTCGCAGATGACCTCGAAACGGATGTTGCGGTCGGCTTCCCACGCGGCCTCACGCGCGCCGTGCGAACCGCGGCCACGTACATCGGCAATGGTGTAGCCGTGCGCGCCCAGCGCCATCAGCTCGCGCGCCAGGATGGCCTCGAGCGCGCCTTCGGTGATGATCACCACCAGTTTGCGGGGATAGGTCGTCATGATCACAGCCCGTGGATGCGCAATGCCAGCCAGTAGTACAGGCTCACGCCCAGCACCACGTTGAACGGAAAGGTGACGCCCAGCACGGCGGCCAGCGACAGCGCGGGATTGGCCTGCGGCACGGCGATGCGCATGGCTGCCGGCGCGGCGATGTAGGAGGCGCTGGCGGCAAGCGTGGCCAGCAGCATGGTACCGCCCACCGACAGGCCGATGAGACGGCCGGTGAGTCCGCCGATGAGCGCGAAGACCATCGGCATCAGGGTACCGAAGGCAATCAGGAACGGGCCCGTACGCCGCAACTGCCGGATGCGTCCGGCAGCGACGATGCCCATCTCCAGCATGAACAGCGCCAGCACGCCCTTGAACAGATCGAAGAACAGCTGCGCCTGCGGCGCCAGCGCGTCGGGACCCGCGATCCAGCCGATGAGCAGGCCGCCGGCCAGCAGCAGGATGCTGCGCCCGAACAGCACCTCGTGCGCCAGCGATTTCCAGGCGATGCGCCGCACGCCGCCGCCAAGCCGGGCGATGAGGATGCCGACGATGATGCCCGGCACTTCCAGCAGCACCACGAACAGCGGCAGGTAGGGCTCGTGCGCAATGGCGCGATCGACCAGGAAGGCGAGCGCGACGGCAAAGGTGACCATGCTCACCGAGCCGTAATGCGCGGCGATGGCGGCAGCGTTGTAGTGATCCAGCCTGCCGATGTATTTCAGCACCGGGAAGGCGAGCAGCGGCAGCACCAGTCCCAGCACCACTACCGCGCCGGCCTGCGGCAGGATGTCGGCGAGCGGCTGGCGGGCAAGCTCGACGCCGCCTTTCAGGCCGATGGCCAGCAGCAGAAAGATCGAAAGCCCCTCGTACATCGCCTCGGGCAGCCGCAGATCGCTGCGCAGCAGGCGCGCGGCGACGCCGAGGAGAAAGAACAGTACGACCGGGTCGAGCCCCATTCAGGTACCGTTGTCCGTGGTCCTTCGCCCGCTCCCTTCGGCGGCACCGCTGCCTCCCCCGCTGGCGCTGGCCGCTGCGGCACGCGCCAGCCGATCGCGCACTGCCGCCCAGTCCGCTGTATCGGGCGGTGCCTCGACCACGATCATGGCGCAGCCGCACTCGTCGAGCTGGCGCAAGCCCGCGTACAGCAGCCGTGCGTACTCCGCAGCGTCCAGGGGAGCCACCATCCACACCGCGGCAGTCGAATAGCCGGGACGCGCATGGCGCGCGAGCACGGCCACCGGCCGCTGGACAGCGGCCTCGCGCACCGCGGCATCGAGCATGCCGGCGGACACCAGGCGCAGCGGCAGCTGCGGCGCGTAGTGCGCCGCCAGCGTGCCCGGCGCACGCGGCGCGGTCGGGCCGGCACGCCCGAGCTGGATTCGCAGCAAGGCCTCGATCTCCTGGGCGGTGATGCGTCCTGGCCGCAGCAGCAGCGGCGTGCTACCGGACAGATCGATGATGGTCGACTCGATGCCTACCGGGCAGGCGCCGCCATCGAGAATTACATCCACCCGATCGCCCAGCTCGTCACGCACGTGCTGCGCAGTGGTCGGACTGACGCGTCCGAAGCGGTTCGCCGACGGCGCCGCCACGCCACTGCCGAAGCCCTGCAGCAGCGCCTGTGCAACCGGGTGCGCCGGCACGCGCAAGCCGACCGTATCCTGTCCGCCGGTCACGGCATCGAGCACGTTGCGCGCACGTTTGAGAATCATGGTCAGCGGCCCGGGCCAGAAACGCTGCGCCAGCTCATGCGCGGTGTCGGGAATGTCGCGCGCCCAATGCGGCAAGGCAGCCGTGTCGGCCAGATGCACGATCAGCGGATGACTGGCTGGCCGGCCCTTGGCAGCGAAGACGCGATCGATTGCCGCTGGATTGCCGGCATCGGCGCCCAGTCCATAGACCGTCTCGGTGGGAAATGCCACCAATCCGCCGCGACGCAGCAGCGCAACCGCACGCTGGATTTCTTCGTCCGAGGGTGACTTAGTATCCACGGCCGGTAAATTGTAAGCGTGCACTCACATCAGTCTCCCGTCAACAGACGCAGCGCTTCGCGATACTTATCCGCGGTACGTGCCAGCACCTCGGGTGGCAGCGCCGGTGCCGGCGGCTGCTTGTTCCAATGCTGCGTCTCCAGCCAGTTGCGCACGAACTGCTTGTCGAAGCTTGGCGGACTGCTGCCCGGCTGGTACTGGTCGGCCGGCCAGAAGCGCGAGGAGTCCGGGGTCAGGGCCTCGTCGATGAGGTACAGCTTGCCGTCGCGGTCGGTGCCGAACTCGAATTTGGTATCGGCGATGATGATGCCGCGCGTGCGTGCATAGTCGGCCGCTTCGCTGTAGAGACGGATGGCAGCAGCACGCACTTCCGCGGCGCGCGCCGTGCCGAGCAGGCGCTCGGCTTCGGCGAAGGGGACGTTCTCGTCGTGTGCGCCGATGGAAGCCTTGGTGGACGGCGTGAAGATCACCTCGGGCAGCTTGTCCGCCTCCTGCAGGCCGGGCGGCAGGGCGATGCCGCAGACCGCACCGCTGCTGCGATAGTCCTTCCAGCCGGAGCCG
>JAHCKU010000050.1 GCA_026125625.1 Burkholderiales bacterium
AGCAGCGGTGACGAATGCTGGCTGTCCAGCTGAAGCGCAATGTCCTTGTACTTGCCATCATGGTTGATCACCGGGCAAAAGAGCGTTTATGCTTGTCGTACCAAGTGGTCGAGACGAAAAGGGGGAGAAGATGAATCGCCAATCCGGTTTGCTGTTTGGCGCTCTGCTCGGAGCTGTTTTGACAACTGGCTTGCTGCTGTATACCGATCCATCGCATGCGGATTCGCCGGCTACAGGTCAGACCCAGTCACCAAGTCAGGCCGATGCCATCATTCAAGCCGCACCACCGTCGGCTTTCGATCAGCTGCTCGGCCCGTTCCAACCTGGAAACCCATTGGAGAAGGATATCCTGGCCGCCGCGCTGCTCGATATCGAAGGCCGTCAGCTGCAATCCGCAGCGATGGCTGGCGATGCTGCAGCGCGTGCACGCCGGCGCGAAATCGTCGACACAATCAACGCGTATGAGAAACAGCACGCGTCGCTACGTGACGCAGGCATGCCGTTCGGTTACCAGTGGCGGGTCTTGAGTGGGCAGTTGCAAAGTGCATCGATCGAAAATCTGATGCCTCGTATACGCGAATTGTATGAGACCAAATACGGTGCCCGCGATGCCGCCTCGCATCAGCAGGCGGCGCAGATGCTCGCTGCCGAGCAAAAGGCCGCCGAGCGAGCCAAGCAAGTGCAGGGAACCTCAGCTGAGGGTGCACAGCAAGCGGCTGCCGCATGTGGCCCAACAGCCGACGGTACACGATTCGATCCAGGCGACATCAACCAATCGTTACGCTGGTGGATTGCGCGCACGGGCGAGGTGGGTGCGGCTCAGCGTAGCGGCAATCAGCTTCGTGTCGACGCCGCCCAGCAGCAATTCAGAAGGCAGCTCGCATGCCTCGTCAACCAGCGTATCAATTACACGTTTCGTGTCCAACGCCATCCCATCCGGAACGATCCGGCCATCAGCGCGCAAGGTGTCCTGATCGGCATCTATCACGCTACCGATGATGGTGTCATTCGAGTCGGTGTCGAGCGCGACGCTCGCGGCGTCACGCACGTCGAGTCGGCACCCATACTGTTGCGCGCGGGCCAGGACATCGATGCCTCCGTCCTGCCCGATCTCAGTACGCGCAGCACGTTCATAGCATCGGCGCGCATCGCCAGGACCGGCGTGCTCGGTGCAACATCCTTGCGACCGCCGACGCTGATCCTATTCGTCACCGACGTGCGGCTCGAACAGGTCAGGCCTTGACCGGGGCGATAGTCGAGTGCGTTCAACGGAACAGTGCCGCCGATGACGGGCCTTTCCGGAATTACTCGCCAAGTACCTACTCTTCCGCGCTGCTCGGATTGCGCTCAGAGAAAATCGAGCTTCCCTAGGTGATGGTGCGGCGCGTGATGGAGGGGTTTTATAGCGCATGCGTGCCGGCGCCCGGCAAGCGCGCATAAGCGAGATAGCGCAGCGACTCCCAATCGAGCGGTCGCCGACATTGTCGAGCGGGTGCGGGCACAGCCCGCGCGCAGATCGGTGACGCTCTCCGCCACGCCCGCCATCGCTGCACGGCTGCTGCTGCCATGGGTATGCGTTCTGCGTGATACTCATCCTGAGCTGGATCTGCACATCCACGCATCGCACGAAGCGGTCGCGCTCGATGGCGTGACCGCCGACTTCGCGATTCGCTATGGCAGCGACTGGCCCGGGTGCCGGGCCTGGACGTGAGCGCCGGCATCGTCTTCTCGGACGAGACACACGTGGTCGCAGCGGCACTGGGCGGATAGGGCGTGGCACTGCTCAGCCGCCAGCTGGTGGCCGACGAGCTGCAAAGCGGGCACCTCGTGCGGCCGTTCGGCCCCGATCTGCCGGCCGAACCCTTCCACTTCGTGTACCCGCCGGCAAGACGTGACGATCCGCTGCTGATCGCCGTGCGCGACTGGGTCCTCGGCCTGCCCGGTCGAAGCTGCACGAAGTGATCGAAAGTACTCAGTTGGTCGTCAGACTGCTGACAGGCACGTCGATGACGTATCCGGCTACCGCACTCCATCTGTAGTCCCCGCGACGTCGGTGTGGGCTCTTGCACGAAGCGCTCGATCGCGATGCCCTTGGCAAAGTGGCACGAATTGTCAAGCCTTGTTACGGCCAGAGTGTTCACGCCGGGTGGATGCGATCGAATGCAGGTCATGACGCATCAGAGCTCTCAACTAAGCAGCAGCGTCGCCGATACGCAACGTGCTTCGGGGAAAGGCTGATTAATCCGGTTTGGGAGAGTTAACACGTGGTCTCACTGAAATCTTTTGTCACATCAGGCAAGTCGACGAGCGACGCGCTTGCCGAGCTGGCCGCAGCGGTCGACGACTCGGGGATCACGCCTGATCTCGTTTGCGTTTTTTACGATTGCGATCACGAGGATCAGCCGATTTTCGATTTCATCCGGCAGCGGTTTCCGAATGCCGCCTTCCTCGGCGGAACGTCTTGCAGCGGGGTGATGAACGAGGTGGGGCTGGGGGGTATGGGATCGATCGGCCTGCTCCTCATCGAGGACCCCGACGGTGACTATGGTTCGGCTGCCGTCAGACTGGATGCAGATGTTGCGGATTGCGCGGAGCGCGCGCTGCACGCGGCGCTGGAGGATGCGGATTGTGCCGGAGAGCTGCCCGAGCTGATCTGGATCTACCAGACGCCGGGACAGGAAGAAGCGGTGATCGAGGGCCTCAGGCGCGTGGTGGGAGATCGCTGTCCCATCATCGGCGGCAGTTCCGCCGACAACACCGTGGCCGGAAAGTGGCGGCAGATCGGACCCGACGGGCCGATGAACGATGGACTGGTCGTCGGTGTGGTGTTCTCTTCGGGCGGTATCGGCTTTGCTTTCCAGGGCGGATACGAGCCGAGCGGTCACAACGGCGTCGTGACGCGCGTGGGATACGACGTGGGGGACGAGAGCGGCGTCATCACCAAGGCACGCGGTCGGCAGATCATCACCATCGACGGCGAGCCGGCCGCCACCGTATACAACCGTTGGATAGGGGGCGTCCTGTCGGAAAAACTGGCGGAAGGCGGAAATATCCTCACGGATACGACCATGTATCCCCTCGGCATCGATGCGGGGAAGATCGAGGACGTGACGCACTACGTGCTCATTCATCCCGACCAGATTCTCGAGGACGGTGCGCTCTCCACGTTCGCGTCGATCGAGGAGGGCACGCAGCTGTACTGCATGCGCGGTGACAAGACCCGACTGGTGGAGCGCGCCGGCAAGGTGGCGGCGGCAGCGGCAGCAGCCCTGCCGGGCGGCATCACCAATCTGGCGGGAGGATTGATCGTCTACTGCGCGGGCTGCATGCTCGCCGTCGGCGATCAGATGCCCAAGGTATCGAAGGCGGTATCGGCCAGCTTCAACGACATGCCGTTCGTCGGTTGCTTCACCTTCGGCGAACAGGGCTTCGTGCTCGACAGGAATGCGCACGGCAATCTGATGATCTCGGCGATTGCCTTCGGGCGGTAGCCGGCGTCATTCGTTCGATGGAAGGGTCCGAGGAGCTGCGCGAGACGCTCGTGGCCATGCGCCGCGAGATCGATCTCCTGCGCGTGGAGGCCACGCACGCCAATCTGTTGCTCAACGCGCTGGATTCCGTGCTATGCGTGGACGGCGACGCCGATCCGTTCGCCGGCGTGTTCTCGGCTCTGTTGCCCGTCTTCGAATATTCCCACGCCATCGTCCTGATCGAAAACGACCACGCCCAGGGCACGCTCGAATGTGCCGCAGCGAGCCGCGATTCACTGGTCGGATCGATATGGAAGGCGGGGCGCACCTTCTCCAAGGTGCTGGCCGGGCGCATCATCACCACGCTCTCTTCCGCCGATTCAGAAGAGTGGCCGGACGGCATCGATGTCGGTCTGTCGCAGTCGCAGCCGGCACTGTATCTGCCATTGCGTGTGCGCAACCGGCGCGGCTTGCTGATGCTGCTGCGCGATTGCGACTCCTCCGGCTTCGATCGGACGCACGTGGCCCTGGCCCGCAAGTTCTCTCTGCTCGCCTCCCATGCGTTTGCCGCAACGCGCGCCAATCAGACCGAAGCGGAAAGTCATCGGCTGAAGCAGCTCACGGAACAGCTGAAGGCGAGCCAGGCCGAGCTGACCTTTCGTGCCAACCACGACCAGCTCACGGGCCTGCCGAACCGCTCGCACATTCAGGAGCTGGTCGACGCCATCCTGATGCGCAAGCAACCGGGCCAGCAACTGGCGCTGGCGTTCATCGATCTCGACAACTTCAAGCAGGTCAACGACTTCTACGGCCACGCTGCCGGTGACGCGTTGCTCAAGCGTGTGGCCGACCGGGTACGCGCCGAGATCCGCAAGACGGACCTCATCGGCCGCATCAGCGGAGACGAGTTCGTCTTCATCCTCGATCCGTTCCGGGAGCAGGCGGAAGTATCCGCCCTCATCGCACGCATCAGAGACCGGCTTCAGCAGCCGTTCGAGATCGACGGCGCACGAATCCGCGTATCGGCATCGATCGGTGTTGCCTTCTTTCCCACGCACGGCAGCGACTACGAGACCCTGCGGCGCAATGCCGACACGGCCATGTACCAGGCCAAGACGACCTCGAAAGGAAGCATCGGATTCTTCAATCAGACGTTGGGCAAAGAGGCGGCGGAGAAGATCTCGCTCGAGCACAGCCTGCGTACGGCGCTTCGCAACCGGGATTTTCGCTATGCCTTGCAGGCGAAGGTCGATATCCGCGATCAGCGGATCGTCGGTTTCGAAGCGTTGGCGCGCTGGGTGGATGCGCAGGGCCGCGTGCACCCTCCCGGCAAATTCCTGGCGCTGGCCAGCGAGCTCGGTCTGCTCGATGGCATCACGAACATCGTCCTCGATGCCTTGATCGACGATCTGCCCCGGCTGGACGCCTGCTTCGGCACGGATGTGAGCTACAGCATCAACATATCCGCAGCCCAGGCCGCCAAGATCGCGTTCATGGAACAGTTCGTTCAACGCATCGCGGGCACCGGCCGAGCCGGGAGCTTCACCCTGGAGCTCACGGAAGAAGCCTTCGTTGCCGCCGGTCCGTTTCAGTCGCGGATCTTTCCGTTGCTGCGCGAAGTGGGTGTCGGTGTTTCGATCGACGACTTCGGTACGGGCTATTCGTCGCTGTCCATCCTGGCAGACATCACCGCCGACGAGCTGAAGGTCGATCGCTCCCTGATCACCTCCATTCATCAGCGGCCGCGCAGCCAGAGCATCCTGCGTGCGATCGAGTCATTGAGCGCCGCGCTGAGCATGTACGTCGTGGCCGAAGGCATCGAGACCGTGGAGGAAAGAGATTTCCTGCTGAACGCCACGAGCATCACCTGCGGACAGGGCTATCTGTTTCACAAGCCGCAGTTCGTCGATGAACTGATCAGGAGTCAGACACCGACGATGCCGATGCCTGCATCCGGCGAGAGGTTCTCGTCAGCGCACCCGTCGAGCCGATCACCCCAATCCTCGGCGCTATCGTTTTGATAATCCGGCCGCGGCGCGTCGGCTCAGGCCACGACTGAGTAGCGGACGGGCGGTCCGCCCGAAACCGTTTCACACCATGGCCAGCCAGATTCCGCCGAATGCGATGGCACCGCCTGCGAAGCGGGCGAGCTTGTTGACGTTCATCTGCTGCAGCAACATTCCGCCCGCTAGTCCCATCGCGTGCAGCAAGGCCGTGCCCAAGGCGAATCCGAGGCAGTAGCCGACTGCCCCGATCGCGAGCGGCATCTCCGCTCCGTGGGCATGGCCATGGAACACGGCAAAAATGCCGACGATGACTGCACTGATTGCCACAGGGAACTTGAAAGCGGCTGCAATCAACACGCCAAGGACCAGCACTGAAACCAGGATGCCTTCTTCGACGTATGGAATCTGGATGAAGATCGCATACGCCGATGATCATCAGCGCGACGAATGCGCTGGGTACTGCCCAGATCGCTCTCCCTCCCATCTGTGCCGCCCACAATCCGACCGCTACCATTGCCAATAGGTGATCGAGCCCTGTAATCGGGTGACCGAAGCCGGCGGCGAATCCCGTCGTATGTCCGGCGTCGGTGTGCGCGAAGACCGAGATTGGAAGAAGAGAGAAGACGGCGAGCGTCAGCGAGGCAAACCGCATGCTTCTGTTCATCGATGTACTCCAGTGCAAATGTTGGTCATGATCTCAAATACACTCAGGCCAGGGCCGTGGCGAAGATGCGATTCCTTTTCCTAGAATCAGAGACGGGCTCGCTGGCCCGTCTCTCCGGCAATACGCTCAGGGAAGCTGATAACCCTTCACTCCCACGCGGATGCGATATAGGCTCTTGCCGGATGTCACGTAAAGCAGATTCGCGTCGGCGCCGCGTCCGAATCCGACGTTCGTCGGGAGCTCGGTTCCGGTAGAGATGTAGGCCAGTTCCTTCCCGTCCTTGTCCAAGGCCTGCACACCGGGGCGGTGCTCGCAGCGCGAAGCCAGCCAGATGTTGCCTTTCTCGTCTGCAATCATGCCGTCCGGCCCGCTGCACGGCTTGTCCAGCTTGCCGTAGTCGATCAGCACGCGGCGGTTGCTCAGGCTGCCGTCTGCACCCACATCGTATGCTTGCAGCAGGTGAGGTCCCTGCACGGTGGTCTCGTCTTTCTTCAGATTCTGGAACTCGAGCCAGCCGTTGTCGTTGCTCACGATGTACATCGTCTTCTGATCCGGCGAGATCAGTATGCCGTTGCACTTGCCGCAGTTGGTGGCGACCCGCGTCACCTTCCCGTCCGGATCGAGGCGATAGGCGGCGAAGCCGTCCGCCATCACGGGTTCATGTCCCAGGTACCGCGGATCGGTGAAATAGATGCGCCCCTTCTCGTCGATGGTGATGTCGTTGAGCGCGTTGTACGGCTTGCCCTCGTACATGCCGGTCAGCACATAGCTCTTGCCGGTCTTCATATCGGTCTTGATCAGCATGCGCCCGCCATAGTCGGCGCCCAGGGCAGCGAGCATGTTGCCGTCGCGATCGAACTTCAGGCCATTCGACATGCCGGAGGGGCTGCGGAAGATCGTGGTCTGCCCGCTGCGCGGGTCGTACTTCCATATGTTGCCCGCTTGCAAGTATTTGCCGGAAGGATCCTTGCAGAATGCGGTAAAGGTGATGTCGCTGAAGTAGATCATTCCGTCATGACCTGCCGCGACCCCTTCCGTGAGCACGCAGCCGCCGTCGAACAAGCGCTCCAGCTTCGCCCCTGCGGGCACCAGGCCGCGGTCTCCGATGGGCGGCGGGAAGCCGGCATCCGTTTGCGCTGCCGCATCGTGCATGGACACGGCTAGAACCAAGGCCAGGGTGACGGATTGAAGATGCGTCCGGACGAACTTCATGATGCGCTCCTCCACTTATTGGTTGATAATGTTGGCACCCCTCCAACAGATGCCGTGGCGATGATCTGACGATCAAGCCTGGCTTCCTTCCCCTTCCCTCCTTGGCTGATGCAACCCGCAGATGGTGATGATTCGCCTTGAGGTTCCGCTCGATCGTATGAATATTATTACTTTCTTCTTATAAGCTAATTTAAAGCACCGCCGAAAGCCATGTCAACTTATTGAAGTGAATAGAAATCTTCGGAAACGGCCGGACCAGCGCTACTTCGTTGCTCTTGTAGGATGTTTTAGTTATATTTCTTAAACGCCGACTCGACTGGCCACGCCATAACTTCGCCAGAGAGACGGAGGTCCTACTACAAAAAGGAGGAACGTCATGCTGAAGTCTAGTTTCGGCTGGTCACGGAAATTCGCTGTGGCTGTCTCGGCAGCCCTGCTTTTCGGTGGCTTCGGTTCAGCTCTCCATGCAGCACCGGCAAAGGACATCAAGTTGTACGTGTTCAGCTCGGGCGCGCTCACCATCGGTAAAGGCATCCTGCAGAATCTCGCGCCGAACGATCCTCCGATCCAGATTCCGGTCGGTTTCTTTGTCATCAAGCACCCCAAGGGCACGGTGCTGTTCGATACCGGCAACAACGACAAGATCATCACGGACGGCAGCTACTGGGGTCCGGCCTTGAAGGCGCTGAACCCCGTACGCACGCCGGAAGTGGCGATCGACGCTCAACTCGCCAAGATCGGCCTGAAGCCCGACGACATCACCTACGTCGTGCCCAGCCATTTGCATCTTGACCATGGCGGCAACATCAGCAAGTTTCCCAATTCCACGCTGTTGATACAGCGTGACGAGTTGAAGAACGCCTTCTGGCCGGATGCCAACACCCAGGGTCCATACATCTTCGACGACTTCGCGTATCTGCGTCAGGGCTTGTACGATCAGGTGCCGAACAAGGGCAAGATGGTACAGCTCGACGGCGACCTCGATCTGTTCCGCGACGGTACGGTGAGGTTGAAGAAGTGGCCCGGACACACGCCCGGCAGCCAGATGCTGATCTTGCGCCTGGCCAATACCGGAACCCTCATCCTCACCGGCGACACCATCTACTTCCGCGAGAACGTGGAGAAGAACATTCCGCCCAACGTCATCCTGGCATGGAATCCCACCGGCATCCTGCGCGCTTACGAGTACGTACGCTTCCTGCAGGCCACCGAGAATGCGGAGTACTTCACCGCCCACGATCCGGATGCGTTCAAGGCGCTGAAGAAGGCGCCGGAATACTACGATTGATGTGGCGATCACCAGCCCGCCCGCACGTGGGCGGGCTGTCTCTACCATCCAGCCGGGGCGTTGCGCCCCGGTATTTGCTCCGGGGCCCCTGAGATGACGCCGGTAGTATCGGTCGACGCGCTCACCAAGCGCTATGGTCCCCGCCTTGCCGTCGATGCGGTGTCGTTCGACGTTGGCCGCAACGAGGTGCTTGGTCTGCTCGGTCCGAACGGATCGGGCAAGTCCACCATCCTGCGCATTCTCACCGGCTACCTGCGGCCTACCGCGGGGACCGCGCGCATCGCTGGCTTCGATGTCGCGAAGTCCGGTCTCGATGCCCGCCGTTGTGTCGGCTACGTTCCCGAAGACATTCCCCTCTATCCGACCATGGAGGTCGGCGAGTTCCTGCAGTTCATGGGGCAGCTCAAAGGACTGGCTGGCGCCGGGCTGCGGCGTGCAGTCGACGATGCGGTCGAAAGGATGTCGCTGAGCTCCGTGCGCAGCCTGCTGATCGCCAAGCTCTCGCGCGGCTTCCGCCAGCGTGTGGCCATTGCGCAAGCCCTGCTGGCGAGTCCGGTCTTGCTGGTGCTGGACGAGCCCACCAATGGTCTCGATCCGCGCCAGATCATCGAGATCCGCGAGATGATCCGGACATTGGCGCAATCCCACAGCGTGCTGGTCACCTCGCACATCCTGGGCGAGATCGAGAAAGTGGCGCATCGTGCGGCAATTCTGCTCGACGGCCGGCTGCTGTCGGTGGAAAGCCTCGATCCGATGGGCGAGCAGGCGCGCCTGCGCGTGTGCGTGCAAGGATCATCCGCGCAACAGGCGCAACAGATAATTGCTTCCCAGCCTGGCGTGACCGGCGTTCGCCAGGAAGCGGACGGAACGCCCGGACACTTCACCTTCATCCTGAAGCTGCCACGGCCGGAGCTTGCGGCCGGGATCGTCACCGCTCTGGTGAGCAGCGGCTTCGGCGTATCGGAAGTTGCAGCCGCATCGACCGATCTCGAGGCGCGTTTTCTGCAGATCACCACCGGGAAGGGGTCAGTATGAGCAGCTTCTGGCCGCTGCTGCGCAAGGAGATTCGGGCGCTGTTCTCATCGCCCATAGCCTACGTGCTGATCGCGGTGTTCCTTCTGGTCATGGGCTTCAGCTTCGCCGCCACGCTGTTCCTGACCAAGGACGCCACGCTCATCCAGATGTTCTTTCAGGCATCGGTGCTGTTTCTGCTGATCGTGCCGGTGATCACCATGCGCCTGTTTGCGGAGGAACGCCGGAACGGCACCCTCGAGCTGTTGCTGACCTCCCCGGTGCGCGAGCTGGAAATCGTGCTTGCCAAGTACTTGGCAAGCCTGAGCGTGATCGTGGCGATGCTGGCGCCCACGCTGACCTATGCCGTGATCCTGGTGCTGTACTCGAACCCGGATCTGGGGCCGGTGTACAGCGGCTATGTCGGATTGCTGCTGCTCGCCTCGGGACTGCTGGCAGTAGGGCTCGCGGTATCGGCGTTCACCGCCAACCAGATCGTCGCAGCCACCGTCTCGCTCGGCATCTTTCTGGCGCTGTGGATGGTGGACTCGCTGGGTTCTCTGTTGCCGGATCCGTTCGACCAGATCGTGCTGAATGCCTCGCTGCTCGCGCATTTCACACCCTTCGCCACCGGCGCGCTGTACCTGTCGGATCTCGGCTTCTTCCTGGCCCTCACTCTGCTCGGCCTGTTCCTCAGCGTGCGGGCCCTGGAGCGGCGCTGATTTCATATGAACAGCATCGGCACCTGGTCGAATTTCATCTGGTTCGGAGTCTGGCTGCTCGCGCTGCTGTTCCTGTTTGCCATGGGTGTGCGGCTGCCATTGCAGTCCAGCCTGTCCGGCTGGCGCGCGCGCGGGTATTCGATCGGCATCATCGTCGTGGCGTTGGCGCTCATGTTCGTCGCGACTGCTGCGCTCATTACACATGACACACACATCGATCTCACGCGTGAGCGCGTGTTCACGCCGTCGGAGCGCGCCCTGCAGGTCGCTGATCACCTGGACCGCGACGTCCACCTCACCTGGTTCTATCAGGCAGAAGACCAGAACGGCGGGCGAGTGAAGGAGATCGTGGAGCTGATGGGTCGGCGCAATCAGCATCTGAAGGTGCGCACGGTCGATCCCGACAAGCAGCCCAGCCTGGCTCATACATATGGCATCCGTCTGTACAACGCTGCCATCGTCGAGGCCGAGGGCCGTCGGCTTCTGGTTCAAAGCACCGACGAGAACGAGATCGCGGTTGCCATTCTGAAAGTGTTGCGCAAGCAGGCGTTGAGCGCGTGCTTCGTGGAAGGCCACAAGGAGTTCTCCATCGTCAATCCCGAGCGCCAGGAGCACTACGAAACCGGCCTCGGCTCCCATGACACCGATGAGGAATCGATGGTCACGATCACCATTCCGCGCGGGGTGCTGCTCTTGAGCCGTGCGCTGGAGAGCCAGGGGTACGCGGTGCAACGCCTGTTGCCCGCTGCGCTGCCGTCCATTCCCAAGGAGTGTTCCCTCGTCGTCATTCCCAATCCGCGCACCGCCCATCTTCCTGCCGAAGTGGATCAGCTCGAGGCCTATCTGGCACAAGGTGGCTCCCTGATGCTGCTGTTCGACGTCGGCTTCACGCCGGATGCGCGGCTGGCCGCCTTGCTTGCCAAGCTGGGCGTGCAGCTCAGCGGCAACATCGTGCTCGATCCGGCAAGCCACTACGCCACCGACGTGGAATCGGTGGCCGTGCCCACCTATGAGCCGCATGCCATCACGCAGAAGCTTTCTCTCACGTTCTTCCCCGGTGTATTGGCGTTGAACCTGCAGCCGCCGCCCGAAGGCATTGAGGTGATGCCGCTGTTCTCCAGCAGTCCGCAAAGCTACGTGCTGGCCGCCGAGCCGCAGGAACCGGCGGCAGCACGCGTCGCACGTGTGAAGCACGAGACGCGCAGCCACGTCCTGGCGGCGGCCAGTGAAGGCGTGTGGCCCGGCAGTGCGCAGCCGTTCCGGGCGGTGGTGGTCGGTGATGCGGATTTCGCCAGCAACCGTTTTTTTCCTGCGGTCGCCAACAGCGATCTCACGCTGTCGATGGTGCGCTGGCTGATGCGCGAAGAACAGACACCGGCGGCCAAGTCGCGTATCCCGGTGGCGCCTTCGATCCTGCTGACCAAGGAGCAGATGCGCAGCATCTTCCTGTTGGTAGGGGTGCTGTTGCCGCTCAGCGCGGCGATGCTGGGGATGTGGGCCTGGTGGCGACGGCGGTGAGCATCGAACAAGCGCGGCCCTGGTGGTGGGCCGGGGCCATTCTGGCAGCTGCGACGCTGGTGTTCATGGCGACTTTCGGCACGCGGCCGCAGAGCGGTCAACTGATCAAGTTCGAGGCCAAGGGCCTGCTTGTGGTCGGGCCGGAATCGATTCGTGAAGTGAGCCTGCGTGACCGGGATGGCGAAATCCGCTTCCAGCGCAATGCGATCGGCATCTGGAGTCTCGTCGGCGCAGGCCAGCCAGTTGCCGAGGACCTCGGCAAGCAGCTGGATCTGGCCGTGCGCATCATGCACACCTCGGCCCCGCTGCGCGAGATGAGCGCTGCCGAGTATGCGGGAACGATGCTCGCCGACTTCGGTCTGGATCCGCCGCGCCTGTCGGTGGCGCTGTCCGATGGGTCTTCCGTGGTGCTCGGCTTCGACCTCGGTAATCAGAATCCACAGGATCTGCTGCGCTATCTGCGGGTACACGGTCGCGACAGCGTTTATCTCATGTCCGGATTCATCGGAACGGAGTGGGAGAAAATCGTGCCCCCGCCAGCGCAGCGCTGAACGGTCGCAGCGT
>JAHCKU010000500.1 GCA_026125625.1 Burkholderiales bacterium
TCCAACGTGCTCATCCGCAAGGCGAAGGAGCGCCCGATCCGGTTGAAATCCATTGCCGTGTTCGCTGGCGTGGTGCTGATGGCGCTGCTGGTGCTGCCGTTCGAGACACGCAGCGGGCCTCTTTCTGCATCGCCGCCGTGGGACACGCTGGCCCTGCTCGCGGGGCTGGGTGTGGTGCTGCTGGTGACCAACCTGGTGGTCCAGCACGGGCTGACGCGCGTGGCGGCCAATCAGGCCATCGTGATTCTGCTGTCGGAGCTGGTAGTGGCTGCGCTGGGCGCTTACGTGCTTGCCGGCGAGTCGATGAAGTGGAACCAGTGGCTGGGCGGCAGCATGATCGTGGCGGCCACGCTGCTGTCCGGACGTTTGAGTCGTCCTGCCGGGGATTGACGACACGGCATCGCGGTCGCTGCGCGCGGTGCTGCCAGCGCCCAGGCCGATTCAGTTAAACTACGCGCGCTGCAACTACAGAATATTTCCGGACGCCGCTCGTCGTGATCGGTATCCGGTTTCGCCAGCCTGCTCCAGGGGTGGCGCCGTCGTCCTCAGTCTTTCGGTCAGTCAATTGCGCCTCACTCACGTCAAGCTGGCGGGCTTCAAGTCCTTCGTCGATCCCACACACATTCCCGTGCCCGGTCAGCTGGTCGGCGTAGTCGGGCCCAACGGCTGCGGCAAGTCGAACGTCATCGATGCCGTGCACTGGGTGCTGGGTGAATCCTCGGCCCGCCACCTGCGCGGCGAGACCATGCAGGACGTCATCTTCAACGGCTCGGGCGGGCGCAAGCCGTCCAATCGTGCCAGCGTGGAGCTGGTGTTCGACAACAGTCTGGGCAAGGCCGGCGGAGCGTGGAGCCGCTATGCGGAGATCTCGGTCAAGCGCGTGCTGGAGCGCAACGGTGAATCGACCTACTACGTGAACAATACTCACGTGCGCCGACGCGACGTGGCCGACATCTTCCTCGGCACCGGGCTGGGCGGGCGCGCCTACGCCATCATCGAGCAAGGCATGATCTCGCGCATCGTCGAGGCCAGGCCCGAGGAACTGCGTACCTTTCTCGAGGAGGCAGCGGGAATCTCCAAGTACCGCGAGCGGCGCAAGGAAACCGAGCATCGCCTGGAAGACACGCGCGAGAATCTGGCGCGCGTGGACGACGTGCTGCAGGAGCTGACCAAGCAGCTCGAGCATCTGGAAGCGCAGGCCGAGGTCGCCGCACGCTTCCGCACGCTGGAAACCACCCTGAAGACGACCCAGCAGCTGCTGTGGCTCGTACGTCGGCAGGAAGCCGGTGCTACGCGTGCGCGGCTGCAGCGCGACCTCGAGCAGGTGAGCGTGGATCTGGAGGCCGGGCTCGCGCGCCTGCGCGAATTGGAAAGCAGGGTCGAGACGCTACGCGTCGAGCATTATGCGGCGAGCGATACGGTGCATGCGGCGCAGGGCGGTTTGTACGAAGCCAATGCCGAGAGCGCACGGCTGGAGCAGGCGCTGCAGCACCTGCGCGAGAGCCGGCGCCGGGTGGAGAATCAGATCGCCGCCCTGGCGCGCGAACAGGCGGAGGGCGTGCAACAGCTGCAGCAGCTGGAGGAAAGTCTGGCCGGGCAGCGCGTGGCGCTGGAAGATGCCAGCGCGCAACTGGAAGCCTGCCGCGAGCAGGAGCACGAAGAAGCGCAACAGCTACCGGCCGCAGAGCAGGCATTCACCAGCACGCGCGCCGAGGTCGAGCACCTGACCGAAGATCTCGCGCGTCATCGCCAGGAGGAGCAGGTCGAGCTTACCCGCCGCGGGCACGCCGCCAAGCTGCTGGCGCAGCTGGATCAGCGGCGCGAGCGCCTGGCGCAGGAGCAATCGACGCTCGAGGATATCGACCGCAGCGAGCTGGAGCGGCTGACCGCCGGCCTGGCGGAGCTGGACTATCAGCTGCGTGATCGGCGCGAGGCGCTGGCCGCAGCCGAGGCGGCGATTCCGGCGCTCGAGCTGGACCATCGCGAGGTCACGGAGGCGGCGGAGAGCGTGGCGCGTGAGCTGGCGGCGCTGGACGCGCGACGCACCGCGCTCGAGCTGCTGCAGAAGCAGGTCAGCCGCTCGGGGGAGATGCACGCCTGGCTGGACGATCATCAGCTCGATGGCCTGGGCCGGCTGTGGCAGGGCTTGCGCATCGAGCCCGGCTGGGAAGATGCATTGGAAGCGATTCTGCGCGAGCGCCTCAACGGTATCGCAGTGGACGATCTGACACGCGCCAAGAACTGGCTGCAGCATCCGCCGCCCGGGAAGGTCTCGTTCTT
>JAHCKU010000501.1 GCA_026125625.1 Burkholderiales bacterium
GAGCCGTTCGATTCGGTGATTTCCGATACCACGCGCATGGAGTAGCCGAATTCTTCCGAGGTGGGCAGCATGTTCACCAGGGCACGCTTGGCCAGCCGTCCATGTCCGATCTCACGCCGCTTGGGGGCGCCGACCCGACCGGTCTCGCCGGTAGCGTAGGGCGGCATGTTGTAGTGGAGCATGAAGCGCTCGCTGTACTCCCCCTGCAAGGCATCGATGATCTGCTCGTCACGCGCCGTACCGAGGGTGGCGACCACCAGCGCCTGCGTCTCGCCGCGTGTGAACAGAGCCGAGCCGTGGGCGCGCGGAAGCACGCCGGTACGAATGGAGATGGGGCGGATGGTGCGCGTGTCGCGACCGTCGATGCGCGGCTCACCACTGAGGATGCGTCCGCGTACGATCTTCGATTCGAGCTCTGAAAACAGGCCGGCGACCGTGTTCTCGTCCACGGCACCCTCGGCATTGCCGATCAAGGCATCGGTGACCTGCTTGTACAACGTGGCCACGCGCTCGGTGCGCTGCTGCTTCTGCCGGATGCTGTAGGCTTCCTGCAGGCCCGCTTCGGCCAGCCCGGAAATTTTCTCTGCCAGCCCTTCATCGCGTGCAGGCGGTGCCCAATCCCACAACGGCTTGCCGGCCTGGTCGGCAAGATCGTTGATGAGATCGATGACTGCCTGCATCTGTTCGTGCCCGTATACCACCGAGCCGAGCATGATCTCTTCTGACAGCTCGTTTGCCTCCGATTCGACCATCAACACCGCCTGCTGCGTACCGGCCACCACCAGGTTGAGCTGGGCGGTCTTCAACTCCGTTGCAGTCGGATTGAGCACGTAAGCGCCATCGATGTAGGCCACACGCGCCGCACCGATCGGGCCGTTGAACGGAATTCCGGAGAGCGCTAGCGCAGCCGATGCACCAATCATCGCCGGAATGTCGGCGTCGATCTCGCTATTGGACGAGACTACGGTCGCGACCACCTGCACTTCATTGAAGAAGCCATCCGGGAACAAAGGACGAATGGGGCGATCGATCAGGCGGGAGGTCAGTGTTTCTTTCTCCGTCGGCCGTCCTTCCCGCTTGAAGAATCCACCGGGGATGCGTCCAGCCGCATAGGTCCGCTCCATGTAGTCCACGGTGAGCGGAAAGAAATCCTGTCCAGGCTTAACCTCCTTCCTGCCGACGACGGTGACGAGCACACACGTGTCGTCCAGACTCACCATGACTGCGCCATGCGCCTGGCGAGCGATTTCGCCCGTTTCGATAGTAAGCGTATGACGTCCGAAGCTGATGGACTTCTTGACTGGGGTAATGGGGTTTACATCCATAGGGTGATCAAAAGGTGGGAACGATCGGAGGGCACGCGCCGACGGGCACCGGTCGCGCGTACGCGTAACAGCGGCTCAGCAGCTGCGCAGGTGAATGGCGGGACGGACGATGCGCCCGCTCGTAATACATTGCTACTTGCGTAGACCCAGACGCTCCAGCAGCTTGCGATAGCTGTCGCTGTCCGAGCGCTTAAGATAATCGAGCAGCTTGCGCCGGCGGCTGACGAGACGGAGCAGCCCGCGACGCGAGTGGAAGTCCTTGATATGAGTCTTGAAATGCTCTGTCAACTCGTTGATGCGCGCGGTCAGCAGCGCAATCTGGACCTCGGGCGACCCGGTGTCTCCCTTGGCGCGCTGGTAGGCACCGACCAGCTGAGCCTTTTGCTCGGTAGAAATGGACATTAGCTCGTTCCGTCTCTCGAAAAACCGGCATTCTAGCCCGGATTGGCCTTTTTCCTCAAGTTGCTCCAAGGGTTAGCCGCGCCTGAACAGTCAGGCAGTCTGCAGCAGGCGCTGGGGGGCTACGCATGCATCGTCCTGCGCCCGCCCTACGCCGATGAACGCTCCAGCATGATCGTACATCCGCACCAGCCCTGCACTCGCGCCATCGACCCGTACCACCCGCCCCTGGCGCATCGCCGCACCACTGCGCTCGTCCAAGTCTATCCGTGGCATGCCGGCGAGCAGCGTGTCCGTTGGCCGCACATGGGCGAGGCGCTCGATGCCATTCATGGAGGCAAGTTGCTCCGGCGTGACGGCCTGGTCCAGGCCAAATGGGCCGACCCGCTCGCGGCGCAAAGTGGTCAGGTGAGCACCACAGGCGAGGCGGCGCCCAATTTCTTCCGCAAGCGAGCGAATGTACGTGCCTTTGCTGACCTCGATGCGTATCTGCACCAGCGGAAGCTCGATGCGCAGGACCTCCAGCGTGTAGACCGTCACCGG
>JAHCKU010000502.1 GCA_026125625.1 Burkholderiales bacterium
CACGCTCGCGCGCATACGCCGACAGCTCGCCCACCACCGTGTCCACGATGGCCAGCACCGGGTGGAGCGCAAACGTATACGTCATTTTTCCGGCTTCGAGCTTGGACAGATCGAGCAGGTCGTCGAGCAGGATCAGCAGGCGATCGCCGCTCTGGTGCACACGCTCGAAGTAATGCAGCAGCTTGTCGGGGGAAGCGGATGCGGCGCGGATCTTGTCCATTCCCAGATGCGAGAAGGACAGGATGGCATGCATGGGTGTGCGCAGCTCGTGCGACATGTTGGCCAGGAATGCCGACTTGGCCTGATTCGCAGCCTCGGCGGCGTTCTTTGCCTGCACCACCTCCTCGGTACGCTCGGCCACCAGCTGCTCGAGCTGATCGCGGTGCCGGCGCAAGGCCTCCTGCGCCCGGCGGAACTCGGTCACGTCGATATTGCCGCCGATCATCTGCAGCATCCGTCGCCCGGCGGCATCGCGCTGGATGCGCGCGCGTGCCAGCATGTCGCGCCAGCTGCCGTCGCGATGCTTCATGCGCACCTCGACCTCCACCCGGTCCGCGCCGGAACGGATGGCCGCACGCACGCTGCGACGGGCACGCTCGCGGTCATCGGGATGGATGAGTGTCACCGCCTGCCGCACGCCCGCTCCGCTCTCATCGTCCGCGTAACCGAGCTGCGCCAGAAACTGCGCCGACCACGACACCCGCTTCGAGGCAACGTCCCACGACCACAGGCCCATGCGTGAGGCCCATACGGTTGCCTGCAGCGTCGCCTCGCTGGCGCGCAGCTCGGCCTCGATCAGCTTGCGCTGGGTGATGTCCAGCCCGCAGTCGACCACATAGCGCTCGTACTGACCGATGCCGAAGGCCTTCTTGGTCTTCATGATCCAGCGCTGCGTTCCGCTCGCGCTGGTCTGCTGCTCCTCCACCAGCAGCGGCTGCGTCGATTCCAGCACCTGCCCATCCTGCCCGGCGTGGCGCTCGGCGTCGGCTTCGGAGTAGAGCTCGCGGTCGCAGCTGCCGATCAGTTGCTCGCGGCTGCGGCCATGGAAGCGGCAGGCCTGGTCGTTGACCATGACCCACTG
Organism: Burkholderiales bacterium; assembly: GCA_026125625.1. Lineage (GTDB taxonomy): Bacteria > Pseudomonadota > Gammaproteobacteria > Burkholderiales > SHXO01 > SHXO01. The sequence continues at coordinate 1,082 of JAHCKU010000502.1, forward strand.
ACCTTCGGCCGTCTTGACGCTGATCGGCATGGGCACGGCATTGAGCACGGCATCGAGGAAGGCGCGGCTGCGTTCCAGATCGCGCTGCGTGTGCTTGAGATCGGTGACATTGACGAACGCGCTTATCAGATAGCGATCGCCGGCCGGTCCCTCGACCGTGTTCTTGGTCTTGAGGCGCCAGATTTCCGGTCCGCGCAGCGGCATGAACGGCTCTTCCACCGTCAGGGCGCGCATGCTCGACAGCACCGCGAGATCCTCCTGCACGTAGGAGCGGGCGCGCTCGGTGCCGAAGATTTCGACGTCGGTTCTGCCCAGACACTGCTCGCGCGTCAGGCCGCTCATCTCGAGCTGGGCGACGTTGACCATCTGCCAGCGCAGCTGGTCGTCCTTGAGCACCAGCGGAATGGGCAGCGTGTCGAACACCCGCTGCAGGAAGTCGCGCGCCCCGATCGCCTGCTGTTCGGCGGCACGCCGCTGCGTAATGTCCATGTACGACACCACCAGCAGTTCGCGCCCGCCGTTCAAGCGCAATGGGGTCTTGGTCTTGAAGATCCAGCGCGGACCCAGTTGCGGATGGTCGAATTGCTCTTCGACCGCGTATGGACGATCCGAGGCGAACGCCTCCTCGTCCTGCTGTCGATGCACGGAGACCAGCGCGGCGGGAAACAGCGCTTCGTCGGTCTTGCCCAGCAGTGCCTCGCGTGTGGTGCCGAACAGCGCCGCGCCGGCGTGGTTGGCCAGGGCGCAGCGGCCTTCGCGCGTCTTGGCGAAGATCGGAAACGGCAGCGCATTGAGGATGGCGTCGAGCAGGTGCCGGCTTTCCTCTATCTCGCGCTGCAAACGCCGGCTCTCGCTGACGTCCATGAGGGTGGTGATGACCAGCGGCGCAGCATGCTCGCGGCGCAATGCCACCTTGGCCCCGATGGCATCGATCATGCGCCCCGAGTGCAGGCAGTAGGTCACGGCGAAGCGAACCGGCTGGGTAGCGGCGAGCGCTTCCAGGTCGCGCGCGCGGTTGGTGCGCGCCTGCTCGGCCGGGTGGACGTCGAAATCGTTCTTGCCGATGAGATCGGCCCGCCGCACGTCGAGAAACTGACACATGGCGTCATTCATGATGACGAAACGGGAATCGGCGTCCTTCACGCCCACCGGCGCGGGGATGGCGTTCAGCACGTCGGCCAC
>JAHCKU010000503.1 GCA_026125625.1 Burkholderiales bacterium
GCTCGATTTCGTTCAGGGTATTGTCGCCGCTGAGGCTGGTGTGCTTGCTGCCCGCATAAAGCGGGTCCTCGATCATCCGAGCAAGGCCGGTCATGCCACCATAAGTGGAACTGGCATCGGCGGTGAACAAACAAGTGTCCTCCACTTCCGCAACCCGACGCGCCAACGCCTCGAGCAGGTACGCGCCCAGCAGCTCGGGGATTGAGTCCTCGGCGAGGCTGCGCGATACCGGCACCAAGCTCGCCAAAATTTTGGGCACCAGCATCAGGCCGCCCAATTCTGGCGTCGTGCTGGGAATCTGCGCGTTCTCGCCGACGAAACCCGCCGAGGGCGCCGACAACTCCTTCGGCAGGCCCAGTGCGGCGCCTGTCATCGGCCACACGCGGCATTCCTTGCGCGCGATGCCGTACTCTTCGGACTGCACCAGCACGGCATCGGCAAGTAGGCCCGGAACGGCTGCGCCGCCGGCGCTGTAGATGCCCTCAGCCATCGCAGCGCGCGTTTGCAGCAGGCCCGCGCTGCGACACCAGGAGGCATCTGCGGCGGAACCGAGCAGGCTGCCACGCATCCAGCGGCCGGCGGCGTGGTGGATGCGTTCCACACGCTCGCGATCGTTGCGCGCCTCGAAATGCGAAGCTGCGCGCGCGCCGCTGCCGTAGCTGGCGGCGGTTTCCTGATACCCACTTTCCAGTTTCCCGGTCTCCAAGGGTTTGTTCTCGATCAGGGGCAAGAGGCGCAAGCGGAAATCTTCCACGCTGTCGCCGGCCGCGATGGCTCGCTTGCCCAGTTGCAACACATTGGGGATCGTGTCCGTCCACGAGCGCGCCAGCAGGTTGATGCAGCGGGCACGCCAGTTCTCGTAGGCCAAGCTGATGCTGCCGCCCAGAGCGCGCACCGCAGCGGCACGCTGGCCGCCATGCTCGTTCGCTTCCTCGTCCAGGAATTCCTCGAAGGCGGCGGCGTCATCGCCGGCAACGTCGAGTAGCTGCTGTGCATCGCTCTGTGCAGCGACACGCCGCCGCTCAGCCCGGCTCAATTCGGTAGTCATATTCGTCCTTTCTCTGAAGAATTGCGCGTGCGGATCGGCGCCGACGGCCACAATCGAGGCCTCGTGCGGTCGCCACCGGAAGCGCAGGTGATTTCGGTTCCCAGACTCGGGCCGGCCGTCGTCCAGCAGCTCGTATCCGACGGACACGGCGCGGTAGATGCGCGAGCGCACACCCTCGAATGCCTCGGCAGCGCGCGGCCAGGTGCCGAATCGCGCCACGCCCTTCAGGGCACGGTCCTGTACTCGCAGCTGCTCGATGGTGCCCACCGGCAAGGTCTCGTCGTCGTGGGCGATGATCAGCGGCAGCGGCGCGCGGCTCAGGTCCACGTCGCCGTCCCGGTGAGACAACACCTCGTGATAGCCGCCACGATCGACGGCGTATTCGGTGCTCAGGGTAACTGGAACGGTGCGCGCTGCCGTGTCGAACTCAGCGCCGAAGGTCGCGTCCCGGAATAGCAGGGTGCTGGTGTTCATGCGTCTATCCGTCGGCCCGCCAAAGCAAAGGCCCGGCGCAGCACATGATGGCCGGCGTACTGCCGGCAGTCCTGCGTGCAAACCGGGCCTCGAAGGCTGGTCGGGAGTCCCCGCTCCGAATCGCAGACGCCAGCGGCATGTGCCGGGGTCGATCTGCTGATGCGTGGAGCGGGCTCGACGCGATGCAATTCTCATGCGCCGCGCCGCCACTGTCAATCTGAACAGGCCGTCAATTCACGATGTGCCGCTGCTGCTCGATCGCACCCGCATGCGCGCTGGCAACCGCGAAGCTAGCCGGTAGTCCGCGCAGCTCGGCATTGAACTGCTCGCGGCTGATCGGCTGGCGCAGTTGCCAGACCGCCGGCCTGTCGTCGCCCAAGATCATGGTCCCGCCGCATGCGGTGTGCTGGCAGTAGGCGCCCAGCGCCACCAGCGTGGGCGTCAGCCTCACTGCAGTGAACGCCAATCCCTCGCCGTCGTCGTCGAGCAGCTCCCGCAGGCAATCTGCGCAGAAGCCGACCGGCAGCGGTGCATCGGTCGGCATGTCGGAGGGGTGGATGGTGTCGATGGTGGTGTCGGTCATACTTGTCTCCTGTTTACTAAATTCGTCGATCTCAGCGCCGTCGACATTGGCGTAACTCTGTGATTCGCATATGCAACTATGGTGCGAATAGATAAGGCATTGAGTAAGTGGAGAATTTTGAAAACTAGGAAAAGGCCGGGCGTGGGCGCTGCGTAG
>JAHCKU010000504.1 GCA_026125625.1 Burkholderiales bacterium
CGCGCCGCGCAGCGTGGTCACCGGCACGCCGTCCACCTCGATCTCGCCGCGCGTGGGCGCGATCAGGTGCGCCAGCATGCGCGCCAGCGTGGACTTGCCCGATCCCGATTCGCCGACGATGCCGAGCGTCTCGCCACGCCCGACTTCCAGGTCCACGTCCTCGGCCGCCACCACTTTGCGCCGCCCGCCCAGCCAGCCGCCGGTCATGAACACCTTGTGCAGGGCGCGCGTGCGCATCACGCTCGGTTGCGTTCGTGTCAGCGGCGGTTTGCGTGCCTCCAGGGCCGGCACGGCCTGCAGCAGCATGCGCGTATAGGCGTGCGCAGGCCGGCGCAGCACCTGCGCGGCGTCGCCCGATTCCACCAGCGTGCCGAGCTGCAGCACCGACACGCCATCGGCGATGTCGGCCACCACGCCGAAGTCGTGCGTGATGAACAGCACGGCAGTACCCTTCTCGCGTTGCAGATCGCGGATCAGGCGCAGGATCTCGGCCTGCGTGGTCACGTCCAGCGCGGTGGTCGGCTCGTCGGCGATGAGCAGCGCCGGCTCGAGGATCAGCGCCATGGCGATCATGATGCGCTGGCGCTGTCCGCCCGAGAGCTGATGCGGATAGGCGGCGTAGATGCGCGGCGGATCGGGCAGCTGCACCTGCTCGATCATCTCCAGCACGCGCGCCCGCCGCCGAGCCGGCGACAGCGAGGTATGCAAGGCCAGCAGCTCGTCGATCTGCGCGCCGCAGCGCATGACCGGATTGAGCGCGGTCATCGGCTCCTGGAAGATCATCGCCATCTTCTCGCCGCGCAGGCGGCGCAGGCGCTCGGCATCGGCCTGCAGCAGATCCTCGCCGTTGAGCAGCACGCGCCCGGCGGTCGGGCGCAGATTGCGCGGCAGCAGGCCCATGATGGTGTGCGCGATGATCGACTTGCCGGAGCCGGATTCGCCCACCAGACAGCGCACTTCACCGGCCTGCAGCGCGAAGCTCACGCCTTGCACTGCGTGGGAGCGATCCCCACCGGCCGGCAGGCGCACCGCGAGATCGTCGACCACCAGGACCGGTGCGCTCACGTCTGCTGCGCGCGCTTGGAAAAGCGCGGATCGAGGGTGTCGCGCAGGCCGTCGCCCAGCATGTTCACCGCCAGCACGGTGAGCGCGAGAAAGATGCCGGGGAACAGCACGTTGTGTGGGTACTGCTGAAACTGCAGGCGTCCCTCCGCCATGATGTTGCCCCAGGTCGGCACGTCGGTCGGCAGGCCCACGCCGAGAAAGCTCAGGATCGCTTCCACCAGGATCGCCGAGGCGCAGATGTAGGTGCCCTGCACGATCAGCGGTGCCAGCGTGTTGGGCAGGATGTGGCGCAGCATCAGCTTCAGTGTCGGCGTGCCCAGCGCACGTGCGGCCTCGACGTACGGCTCCTCGCGAATGGACAGCACCAGTGCGCGCACCAGGCGCACCACGCGCGGGATCTCGGGAATGGTGATGGCGACGATCACGGTCCAGATGGAAGCGCGCCACAGTGCCACCAGGGCGATCGCCAGCAGGATGCCGGGAATGGCCATGAGCCCGTCCATCACGCGCATGAGCACGCCGTCGAGCCGGCGGAAGGTGCCGGCGAGCAGTCCGATCAGCACGCCCAGCGCCAGGCTGAGCAGCGCCACGGCCACGCCGACGATGAGCGATACGCGCCCGCCATACAGCACGCGGCTGTAGATGTCGCGGCCATAGCTGTCGCTGCCGAGCCAGAAGCGATGCTCGAAGCTCTCGCCGGTGAGCAGCATGACCTCGCCGCGCGCACCGGGCAGCAGGTCGCGGTTGACCGGATCGATGAGCGCGGGATCGATGGTGCCGAGCCACGGTGCGACCAGTGCCGCGCCCAGCAGCAGCGCCAGCGCGGCGGCACCGATGCGCACCGACCAGTTGCGCAGCAGCCGGCGCCACGCACCCGGCCGCGCGGCGGGCGCCGGGATGACGCTTTCCGCGTCGAGTTCGGTGACGGCAGGATCCATGGATCAGTAGCGGATGCGTGGATCGAGCGCCAGGTAGGCGAGATCGATGACCAGGTTGATCAGCACGTAGAACACCGAGAACAGCAGGATCACGCCCTGGATCGTCGGGAAGTCGCGCGCGAGCACGGCGTCCACCGTCAGCCGGCCGAGGCCGGGGATCGCGTACACCGACTCGGTGACGACGACGCCGCCGATCAGCAGCGCGATGCCGATCCCGATCACGGTGACGATCGGCACGGC
>JAHCKU010000505.1 GCA_026125625.1 Burkholderiales bacterium
GCAGCCGGTCATCATTGGCGCCGAAGGCGCCTTGCACTTGCAGCACATTGCGGCCGAGGTTGATCCTCGCGTCCACGTCGTGCGCGCGCTGCGCCGATAGCGCCAGCCGTCCCGAGCCGGCGAGGCGATAGCCGCGCCACTGACTGTCCTGCAGCAGATATTCCGCGCGCGCCTGCCATTGCGGCTGCAGGCCACCCTCCACGGCGAGGGTGCCGCTCACGCGTGCCTGTGGAAAGGCGCCGAAGTCCGCCGGGTTGACGCGTACGAGTCGAGCCGATGCGGCGAAGGGCTGTGCGCCGCTCAATGCCAGCCTGCCCTGCAATTGCATGCGGCCGGCGCCGGCCTGCAGCAGTGCGTCCTCGATCACCACCTGCTCGCCTTCATGCCGGGCACGGCCGGTCAGATGCATGCCGCGCTGCGTGAGATCGACCGTGACGTGCGCGCGCTCGCCCGCGCGGTCGATGACGATGCCGCCGTTCAGGTTGGTATGGTGCAAAGCGCCGTGCACGCCGTGCAGATCCAGTCCGCGTACTTGCAGCCGCGCGTCGAGCCCGCTGCGTTTCAGTGCCAGTGCGCCTTGCGCACTGCCCGCTCCGGCCAGATCGGCCGCCAGTCGGTGCAGATGTATGCCATCGTCCTCAACCGCGATGTCGGCGGTGAGACGGGCGAGCGGCAGGCGTTTGGAATCGAGGGCGCCTGCCTGCGCGTTGCTTGCCTCGAGCGTGCCCTGGATCGGCGCCCCGGTCGCCGCGCCCGCCGCCTGGAGTTGCGCGTGGATGCTGGTGCGCGGCAACGCCGGGAACCACGCTGCCATGTCCAGCGCATCGACCGAAGCGGTCAGCTGCACCAGTTGCACGGCCTCGAACGGCGCGATCACCGCCTGCGTCGGCAGCTCGACTCCACGCAGTCGGATGCTGCCGTGCGCGTCGATACGGGACAGATCGCCGCCGATGTTCAGCGAGGCCGCCAGCGGCCAGACGGGATCGACCACGGCGTCCCACTGCGCGCTGCCGGCAAGCGCGAAAGGCGCCTGCGTGCCGAGCTCGAGCCGCGCATGACCGGTGCCCCAGGGCGAGGCGAGGCGCTTCAGCTCCAGCGCGTGGCGATCCATGTCGGCGGCGTAGGACATAGCGATGTCGGAGAGCTCGACCGGCGTGGTGCCGTTGTCGACGCGCAGGGTGTGCACCTCCAGCACGTCGATGCGCACCGGCATGGGCGGGCGCAGATGCTCGGGCGGTTGCGCGCGCTCATTGCCGGGGCGCGTGGAGACTTCCAGCCGTACCACCGACAGCTTGCCGATCACCAGCTGGCGCATGCTCAGCAGCGCCGCCAGCGACCATTCCACATCGACCTGCTGCGCACGGACGTGGGTCGTGCCGATGCGATAGTCGATGGCATCGATGCGGATCGGGCGATCGAGCGCACCGTGCAACCCGGTGAGGGTGAGCGTTCCCGGCAGGCGCTCGGCCAGCTGCGTGGCAGCCCAGCGCAGCACTGCCTCGCTGCGGCTCGCCCAGTGTGCGGTGAGGGCCGCCACCAGCACGAGCAGCGCCAGCACGATGCCGGCGCGCAGGAGGAATGCCCCGATCTTCATCGCAATACGATGCCGGCGGTGAAGTGCACGCGCAGATCGTCGGTGGCCTCGCCGCGTGCGATGTCCAGGCTCAGATTACCCAGCGGGCTGCGCCAGCGTACTCCGGCGCCATAGCCATACACCGGGTCGAAGCGGCTGATATCGTCCCACGCATTGCCGCCATCGACGAAGGTGCCGATGCCCCATTGCCGGGTGAGCCAGCGTGTCAGTTCCACGCTGCCTACTACCAGATAGCGGCCACCCACCACGGCACCCGCTTCCTCGACGCCGAGGCTTTCGAAGGCATAACCGCGGATGCTGGTGTCGCCGCCGGCGCGGAACACGTACGCAGAGGGGATGTCGTCGCGGCTTTCGGCCAGGACGGCACCGGCCTCGCCGCGCAGGGCCAGCGTCCAGCGCCGATTGAGCGGATGCAGGTAGTTGGCGCGCAGGTGCAGGCGCCCGAACGAGCGCGTGGTGAGCAATCCCTTCAGCGCGCCGCCGGTCTGGATCTGGAAGGTGTAGCCGCGCCGCGGGTTGATTGGATCGTCGAGCTCGTTCCACAGCCAGCGCTGGTTGAGGAACAGGGCGCTGCGATTGTCCACCGGACCATCGTCCAGCCTGCTGCGCTCGGACAGAAACTGCAGACTCAGGCT
>JAHCKU010000506.1 GCA_026125625.1 Burkholderiales bacterium
CCAAGAAGCGTGATCCTGCCGCCGGTACTGTGTTGCCGCGGCACCAGACCGAGCCAGGCCGCGAGCTCGCGACCTTTGCCGAACATTGACCCATTGCCGACCGCGGCGATCAAGGCCGTTGCGCCGAGCGGTCCGATGCCGGGTACTGTTATGAGGCGCCGGCAATCATCGCTCCGCTTGGCCACGAGCTCGATCTCGTGGGTATGGCGGGCGATCTGTGCTTCGAGGGCGTGCCAGTGTTCGCGCAAAGCCGCAACGAGCTGTCGCATCCGTGGCGACAGACCATTCTCGGCGTCCTCCAGAATGTCAGGCAGGTCGCGGCGCAATGAGGCGCGGCCTTCCTTCACGGGCAGGCCGTACTCGATCAGGAAGGCGCGGATCTGATTGATGACCGCGGTACGCTCCCCGATGAGGCGTTCCCGGATACGATGCACGGCCTGCAGGTCGAGCTGTTCGTTCGATTTTACCGTGACGAAGCGCATGGTCGGGCGACTCACGGCTTCGGCGATCGCCTCGGCATCGTTGAAGTCGTTCTTCTGGCTCTTCAGGTACGGCTTGATGAACTTCGGGGCGATGAGGCGCACGTCGTGGCCACTTCTGTGGAACGCGCGCGCCAAGTGTTGAGAGCCGGGACAGGCTTCCATGCCGATCAGGCATTGAGGGAGATTCGCGACGAACACTGCCAGCTGCCCACGGTTGAGCTTCTGCCGTGTGATCGGCCTTCCGGCTCGATTACAGCCGATGAGATGGAACCAGCTCTTGCCGACATCGATGCCAACGGTGGTGATTTCCATGGTGTTGCACTCCGCATACGGTTGACGACCACCCCATTGTCCGCGCTTGGCAGAAACGGGGCGGGTCATCCCATAAGGGCTGTGACACCGCAGGTTCGGCGGGAGCTTGTGAATATGCTGGTGTCAGAACACGCGTTGTCCCTGCGCCAGGCGTGCCGTACGGCACGCCTGGCGCGATCGGCGTACTACGCGCGGCCGCGGCCGCGGGAGGATAGCCCGGTCATCGCGGCGATCGAAGGGTATGTCCACGACAACCCGCGCCATGGCTTCGACAAGCTGTATCCGGCGGTGCGTGGCCCAGGCTTGGGCAAATGCCGGTTGTATCGTGTCTACAAGGCGCTGCGGCTGAATATCAAGCGTCGCGGCAAGCGACGGCTGCCCGAGCGCGTGAAGGCGCCGCTGGTCATCCCGGAGCGGCCCAACGAGGTCTGGTCTGCCGACTTCATGTCCGACGCCCTGTGGTCGGGGCGACGCTTTCGCACCTTCAACGTGATCGATGATTACAACCGCGAGGCCCTGCGGATCGAGATTGATACCAGTCTGCCGGCTCGACGGGTCGTGCGCGCCCTCGATGAACTCGTCGAGATCCGCGGCCAGCCACTGGCATTACGCATGGACAACGGGCCCGAGCTGATCAGCGATGAACTTGAGAAGTGGGCTCGTCGCCTTGGCATCGAACGGCGCTTTATCCAACCCGGCAAGCCGATGCAGAACGGGCTGATCGAGCGCTTCAACCGAACCTACCGCGAGGAGGTGCTCGACTGCTACGTCTTCGAAACCCTGGGCGAGGTGCGGCGCATGACGGCCGACTGGATCCCCCGCTACAACGAAATCCGACCGCATGAGGCGCCCGGCGACCTCGCACCGCGGCAGTATCTGATGGCACAATCCCGATAACCCTCTACTTCCAAGTAGTCCGGAAAAACGAGGGGGTTACATCTTGTGCAAGTCGTGTGGAGTGCTTGGAGCAACGATATTAAGTCCTAGTACCAATGGCGCTTACTTAGGCCGCTGCGTGGGATGCGCGGTTCGGTAAACGATTGAAGGAGAAGGGGGAAGAAGGCTGGCATCGGGTTGGTAGGATCGGAGTTGCGAGACAACCGTTCCACTGACTTGCGAGGCCAGCCTTGATTCATCGTAGTCATGCCTTTTCTCGTCAGCAACATCGAACTCGGATGCAGCGCCGCGCGGACCGCAGCGATGCCTTGCAGTTCTTTAACGTGCTGACCGGACCGGAGCTTCTGGAGCTGACCGAGGCGCACCTGCCCGAACACCGTGAGCGGCTGTATCCCCCGACGGTGACGCTGTCGATGTTCGTGCGCCAGGCGCTCTCGGCGGACCCCTCTTGCCAGCGCGCGGTGAACGGGTGGGCCGCGAGCCGCGCGGCCGAAGGACTGAGCCCGCAGAGCGTGCGCACGGGAGCGTACTGCCGCG